>JAGWBE010000021.1:0-15334 GCA_021296055.1 Dehalococcoidia bacterium
CCATGCAGCGCATCACCGTCAACCTCGCCCCCGCCGACCTCCGCAAGGAGGGGCCCGCCTACGACCTGCCCATCGCCGTCGGCATCCTCGCCAGCAGCGGTCAGATCGAGTCCAACCTCGGCGGCACGGTCCTGCTGGGCGAGCTCTCGTTGGAGGGCCAGCTGCGCCACACCGACGGGGTGCTGCCTATGGTCGGCACCGCGCGCGACGCGGGCTACCGCAGCGCTGTCGTCCCTAGCGTGAACGCGCCGGAGGCCGCCCTCGTTCAGGGCGTCGGTGTCCTCGCCGCTCCCTCGCTGCGCGACCTGGTGGGGCGCCTGCGCAGCGGCGAACCCATCTGCGACTACGAGACGCCTCCGGCCCCCGCCGCCGCACCCCCGGTCGAGGCGGCGGAGGCCATCGATTTGGCCGACGTCCGTGGCCAGGAACACGCGAAGCGCGCAATCGAGGTGGCTGCAGCGGGCGCGCACAACGTGCTGATGAGCGGCCCGCCCGGCTCTGGCAAGACGCTCCTCGCCCGCGCCGTCCCCTCCGTGCTCCCGCCTATGGAAGCGGAGGAGGCGCTCCAGGCCAGCCGCATCTACAGCATCGCCGGCCTGCTCCCTGGCGACGCGCCCCTCATCGTCCGCCGCCCTTTCCGCGCGCCCCACCACACCATCTCCAACGCCGGCCTGGTCGGCGGCGGGCGCATGCCCAAGCCGGGCGAGGTGTCGCTTGCCCATCGCGGCGTTCTTTTCCTTGACGAGCTCCCCGAGTTCGGCCACGCCGTCCTCGAGGTGCTGCGCCAGCCGATGGAGGACAAGCTCGTCACCATCAGCCGCGCTCAGGGAACCGTCACCTACCCCGCAAACTTCATGCTGATCGGAGCAATGAACCCCTGCCACTGCGGCAACCTCGGCGACCCGCACAAGCAGTGCACGTGCTCCGCCTCCATGATCTCCCGCTACCGGAAGCGTATCTCCGGCCCGCTCCTCGATCGCATGGACATCTACGTCGAAGTCCCCCGCGTCCAGTACGACAAGCTCGCGGGCGCCCCCACAGGCGACACGTCCGCCGCCGTCCGTGAGCGCGTCGTCGCCGCCCGCGAGCGCCAGTCCGCCCGCTTCAAGAACACTCCCCACCAAGCCAACGCCGACATGGGCCCTGCTGAGGTCTGGGAGTGGTGCAAACTGGACGCCGCCGCGAGCGGCCTCGCCAAGGCCGCGATGGAGCGCATGCACCTCTCCGCGCGCGCCTTCCACCGCACCCTCAAGCTCGCCCGCACCATCGCCGACCTAGCCGACGCCGACGAGATAGGCGCGCCCCATCTGGCCGAGGCCATCCAGTACCGCCAGCGCGGCGAGGAATAGCCCCGCGCCCCTTCCGTCGTTCCGGCGGGGGGCGACAATTGCGTAATCCGAATCTCTTCACGCCGGGAGCGCCGAGGGGCTGCCCGCCCCTCTGCTGGGGGAGTGGGGGTATCTCCCACAAGAACCTTTTTATCTCTTTGGGGAGTGAGGGGCGGTGGAGTAGTTACGCAACAGCCCCCAAGGGGCGAACACCCGTCCCCTCCTGCTAGAATCGCCGTCCAATTCCCGATACCTGGAGCACGGCGTGAAGATATCCGTCTGCGTGAAGTGGGTGCCCGTCGTCGCCCGCATGAAGTTCGACCTCGAGACCAGGACCATCGTCCGCGAGGGCGTCCCCAGCGAACTCAACGCCTACGACCAACTCGCCGTCCAGTGGGCCGTTGACCACAAGCAGCAGTACAACCTCGAGACCCACGTCTACACGATGGGCCCGCCTCCCGCGCGCCAAGGCCTTGTCCAGTGTCTCGCTATGGGCGCGGACGACGCCCACCACATCGTCGATCCCGCCCTCGCCGGTTCCGACACCCTCGCCACCGCCCGCGCACTCAGCCTCGCCCTCGCCAAGGGCAACTATGACCTGCTGCTCTTCGGCGCTCACAGTGTGGACGCCGAGACGGGGCAAGTCGGCCCCGAGGTCGCGGAGATGCTCGGCCTTTCCCAGGTCACGGGAGTGCACAGCATCGAGGTGCTCGGCCCGGAGAAGGTGCGCGTCGAGCGCGAGGTGGAGGACGGCGTCGAGGTCATCGAGTGCCTCCTTCCCGCCGTGGTCTCCGTCGTCGAGGGCATCGCGCCGGAGGTCTTCCCTGGGCGCGAGGAGACGCGCGCCGCACAGGAGCGCCCCATCGCCGAGATCAGCGCCACCGACCTCTCCGCCGACCTCTCCGTCTTCGGCGCGTCCGGCTCCCCCACATGGGTGGCTGACATCCAGTTCATCGAATCCAACCGCGAACAGCGCGTCATCGCCGCCGACCTGCCGACCGCCGACACCGCCCGCGAGGTCGCCTCCTACCTCCGCGAAAAGGGGTTGCTCGACCCCGCCGTCCGCGAGCAGCGCCGCGCCTCCGCCCCTCTCGCCCCCGGTGCCGCGCGCACGCCGGACGGCGCCGCCGTTTGGGTTCTTGCCGACCACGGCGCCGACGGCCTGCGCTCCGTCACGCGCGAGCTCCTCGGCGCGGCGGGCGGCGTGGCCGACGCCATCGACGGCCATGTGGTGGGCGTGCTGATGGGCGCTCCCAACGCCGCGAACTACGCCGCTGAGATAGGCCGCGCCGGAGCGGACCTGGTGGCCGTTGCGGCAGACGAGGCGCTGGCCGACTACACCACCGAGGCTTACGCCGACACGCTCGCCCGCGCGATGGCCGAGCGCCGACCCTACGCCGTCCTCCTGCCGTCCACCGTCAATGGACGCGACCTCGCCGCCCGCGTCGCCGCCAAGCTCGGCCTCGGCCTCACCGGCGATTGCGTCGGCCTCGAGGTCGATGACGAGGGCCGCCTCGTGCAGCTCAAGCCCGCATTCGGCGGCAACATCGTCGCGCCCATCCTCTCCCGCACCAAGCCCTATATGGCCACCGTCCGCCCCGGCATCCTCGCCCCTCTGCGCCCCAACGACGCCCGCGTCGTGGAGACCGTCGCGCTCCCCGTGGCCACGCCCGAGAACCCCGCCGTCCGCGTCATCGAGCGCCGCGCCGTCGAGCAGGGCGAGACAGCCGACCTCGAGGACGCATGGAGCGTCGTGGCCGTCGGCATGGGCGTCGGCTCCGAGGCGGACATAGCCCGCCTCCGCCCCCTGACCGATGCCCTCGGCGCCGAGCTCATCTGCACACGCGACGTGGTGGAGGCGGGCTGGATGCCGCGCCAACGCCAGGTGGGCCTGACCGGACGCTCCGTCGCGCCCGCGCTCTACATCGGCGTGGGCGTGCGCGGCGACTTCAACCACACCGTCGGCATCCAGCGCGCAGGGACGGTGATCGTCGTCAACAGCAACCGCCGCGCCCAGTTCTTCCGCGCCTGCGACCTCGGCGTCATCGCCGACTGGAACGACTTCATCCCCGCCCTTGTCGCCGAGCTGACCGGAACGAGCGCCTAGCGCCGTGGGGGACTGGCGCCGCAACCGCGAGATCAAGCGCTATTGCCCCGACTTTCGCCCCGTGCGGCGCGTCCTCCGCACGCTCGGCGCCCGGCGCGTCGGCGTCAAGCGCCAGACCGACACCTACTATCCCGTCGCCGCAGGCCGCCTCAAACTGCGCGAGGAGGGCGGGGGCCGCTCTCTCATCGCCTACACCGACGCCTATAGCGGCGGCCTGCGCGCCGTTCGCTACCGCGTCGCCGACGCGCAAGACCATGCTATCGGCGCGCTGCTTGCGGAGGCGTTGGGCGTCACGGCGGTCGTGCGCAAGCGCCGCGAGGTCTGGCGCGGCGGGCGCGTCCTCTTCAACCTCGACCGCATAGAGGGAGTCGGGCAGGTGTTCGAGGCGGAGATTGCGCTCGCCGCCGCCGGCGACGGCCAAGCGGAGGGTGAGCGCCTGCTAGCCCTTCTAGCCCCCCACCTGGGCGCGGCCATCGAGGGTTCCAACGAAGACCTAGCCACGCCCTTGTAGCGGCGGCCGACAGGTCGCCCCGACCCCTTCCGTTCGTCTTGAGGGAACTCGAGGGCGCCCACGCCTACCGCGCCGCAGTCGCCTCCATAATCTTCTGTGTCAGGTGGCTCGGGACCTCACCGAAGTGGTCGAACTCTAGGCGCATCGTCCCGCGACCTTGCGTCAGGGCGCGCAGGCTGGTGGCCCACTGCTGCACCTCGGCTTGCGGCGCCTCCGCCTCGATGACGGCTACGCCGCCTTGGGGCGTCATCCCGTTGATGCGCGCGCGCCGCCCGTTCAGATCGCCGACCACTGCCCCCGCCGCCGACTCCGGCACGGTGAGCTGCAGGCGCATAATCGGCTCCAACAGCACCGGCGCGGCGGCGCGCACGCCCTGCTTGAGCGCCATGCTGCCCGCGATCTCGAACGACGCGCCGGACGAGTCCACCGAGTGGCTGGAGCCGTCGTACAGCACCACGCGCATGTCGACCATTGGGAAGCCGTCCGCCCCCTCCTGCATCGCCTTGACGACGCCCTTCTCGACAGCGGGGATGTATTCCTTGGGGACGTTGCCCCCCACCACCTGCGCGCCGAACTCGAACCCTGCTCCGCGCTCCCGCGGCTCCAAGCGGATGAGCACGTGGCCGTACTGCCCGTGGCCGCCCGTCTGCTTCTTGTGCTTGTACTCCGTGTTCGTCGTCTTGGAGATCGTCTCGCGGTAGGGCACCTGCGGAACGCGCATGTCCAGCTCCACGCCGAACTTGCGCTTGGCGCGCTCCGCCATCACGTCCACGTGCGTGTCCCCCATCCCAAGCACCACTAGCTCGCCCGTCTCTCCGTTGCGCCGCATCACCAGCGAAGGGTCTTCTTCCCCCAACCGGCTCAACGCCGACGACATCTTGTCCAGGTCGGCCTGGCTCTTGGGGTGGACGCCCACGCTGTACACCGCCTCGGGGAACTCCAGCGGAGGCGCCTGCACGCCGTCGGTCCGCGTCGTCAGCGTGTCGCCCGTAACTGCGTGCGCCAGCTTGGTGACCACGCCGATGTCTCCCGCCGCCAGGTCGGGCACGCTCTCCTGGACCTTGCCCACGGGCACGAGGATCTGACCCACGCGCTCCGATTCGTTGCGCGTGCTGTTGAACACCTCCTGGTTCGGGCGCATCGTCCCGCTCAACACGCGGAAGTAGGATGCCTTGCCGACGAACGGGTCCGCCGCCGTCTTGAAGATGGACGCCGCCAACGGCCCGTCCGGGTTGGCGGGCAGGCTAATCTCTTCTCCGCCGACCGACGCCGCGCGCTCCCCCGCGCGGTCGGGCGAGGGCAGGTAGTCGATGATCGCCTCGATGAGGTCGGCGACGCCCGCGCCGGTGATTGCGGAGCCCGCCAGCACAGGCGCGATTTGCCTGTCGAGGATGCCCCGCCGCAGCCCCCTCTCGATGTCCTCCAACGGCAGGTCGCCCTCCTCGAGGTAGCGCTCCGTCAGCTGGTCCTCCGTCTCCGCGACCGCCTCCGTCAGCTGCTCCTTCGCCTCTGACAGGGCCGCCTCCATATCGCCCGGCGCGTCTCCCTTCAACACGCCCGCGATTCCGGAGAAGGCGGCGGCTGCGCCGATGGGGAAGTTGATGGGCACGCACCCCCTTCCGAGCGCGGAGCGCGCCTGCCCCAGGGCAGCCTCGAAGTCCGCCCCGTCGCGGTCCATCTTGTTCACGAACACCATCGTGGGCGTGCCTGCCTCGCGCAGGCGCTGCCACGCCAACTCCGTCCCCACCTCCACGCCCGCCGGCGCCGACACCACCAGCACCGCCGCGTCCACCGCCCGCAGCGCCGAAGCTTGCTCGCCCGCGAAGTCGGCGTAGCCCGGTGTGTCCACCAGGTTGACCTTCGTCCCCTGCCACACGCACGGCACGACGGAGAGTTGCAGGCTCGTCCCGCGCCGGTGCTCCTCCGGCTCGAAGTCGGACACCGTGTTCCCGTCCTCTACGCGCCCCTGGCGGTTGATGGCCTTGGCGGCGAACAGCATCGACTCCACCAGCGTCGTCTTCCCCGACCCCGAGTGGCCGAGCAGCGCCACGTTGCGGATGCGCCCAGTGGTGAATCGCTCCATGCACAACCCTCCCCACCGCCAACCGCTCGGACGGGCAGCGCCCCCCGGCGGCCATACGGCGCCGCGATTCTAGTAGCGCCTTCCCCAAGCGGCAACACCGGGCCGTTCGCCCTGGAGGAACTCGAAGGGCGAACGGGGGGCGGGGACCGCGCCTCCATCCGTCCGGCATACCCGCCTCTCGCGTGAATTACGTGAAAAGCGTCGCAATGCGTCGCAATGTGTCGTATTTACGCGGGGAGCGTTGGGAGGATGCGCGACGACAGGGCGACAGCCGCAGGGCAGACCTGCGACATCGGCAGGCGGCGGCGCGACACATTGCGGCAGTGGGCTTGCCCACCGCCGCGGGCGAACGGAGAAGGCCGGGGAGGAGCGGCAGGATGAGTGGGCGTGCGTCCATAAGGCAAGGGTTTCACAGGGACGATGTTTGCGCAACGTACGAATGTCATAGGAGCGGCGGAGTAGAGGCGACCTGCCGGTCGTACCTACAAGGAGGGCCGCGACGTAGAATCGAGCGGACGCCAGGGCGGCGTCCGGCGCGCCCGCCCCGGCAATCGCCGCGCACGGCATTGGTATGGCGCACAACGCGGAAACCGCAATCCCCTCCCCACGCGGGCGCTCCGCTCACGCGGCCCGCCTCCTCCGACTCGCCGCCGCCCCTGCCGCGCTTGCGCTGCTGCTGTTCGTCAGCGTTGGACGCGGCGACGCCATCGGCCCTCTCGACCGCGCCACTGCGCCATACCAACGCGACTTGCTCCTGTGGGAGGCGAGCCACTTCCTCGACAAGTGGGGGCATCGCGTCGCCTCCGTCGCGGGCGACGACAACGCCGCCACCCGCCGCGCCGCCGTCGACGAATTCTTCGGCCTGCGCGAGCCGCTCGCCCGCGCCCGCTCCGGTCTCGCCGCCGTTCTGGCCGACGCGCCTGCCGCCCCCGCCGCCCAGGACGCGCACGCCGACGTGCGAGCAATCGAGCAGCGCCGCGCCGAGCTGCAACCCATCGTGGAGGAGGCCGTCGAGGCCGCCGTCTCCGCCGCTCTCCACGAACTCGGCGTCATCGACGCGTTAGGCCCTGTGCGCTGGCCGCCCGTCGACTTCACCTTCGCCCAGGGCGGACTGGTGTTGGCGCGCTCTCCCCGCGACCGCGTCGAGCGCCTCCCCGACCGTCTCCTACGCGCCGACGTAGACCTGCTCTCCCAGGCCGCCCTCGAAGAGCGGATAGAGGCGGATGACGCGGAGGTGTCCGCCCTGGTGATCCGCGTCGGCGGGATCGCCACGTACCCGGCCCACGTAACGCCGAACGCCGCGCTCCATCCCACTCTCGCCCTCGTCGCCCACGAGTGGATGCACCACTGGCTCATCTTCCGCCCGCTCGGACGCACGTGGTGGGACGGCGGCGAGATGACCAGCATCAACGAGACGCTTGCCGACATCGTGGCCGAGGAGGCGGGCGACCTCGCGCTCTTCATCCTCACCGGCGAGCGCTTCGAGCGCCCTTCCTGGGAGCCGCCGACCGCGCGCCCTCCGCCCGAGCCGACCCCCGGCGTATTCGACTTCAACCGCTACATGCGCGGGACGCGCGTGCGCCTCGACGACCTCCTGGCCGATGGCCGCGTCGCCGAGGCGGAGGCATGGTTGGAGGAACGGCGCCTCGGCCTCCGGACGCAAGGCGTGCCGCTGCGCAAGCTCAACACCGCCTACTTCGCCTTCTACGGCACGTATGCGGGAGACCCGCGCGGCGGCGGCGTGAACCCCATCGAATCCCAATTGCGCACGCTGCGCGCCGCAGCGCCCAACCTGGCGGCCTTCGTAGACCGAATCGCGCGCATCGACCGCCCCGGCCAATTGGAGGAGCTGGCGCGGGCGGCGGGTTGGCGTCCCGCGCCGTAGGGCGCTACCGCGCCTCCGTGCGCGGCCAGAGCGTCTGGAACGGCCCCTGCCCCGATATCATCCTAACCATCGCCTGCCGCTCCCACTTCTCCAGCTCCCGCAACGCGTCGTCGCACGCCTGATCCGCGTTCGGAAAGCCCGGCGCCTTCAGCCGCCGCATCATCAACTCCCATACCGACGAGTTGACCAGGCTCGCCACCGAGCCTTGCCACGGGATCACCGCTAACTCCCGCGTGTACTTCATGTTCGGGCGCTGCTGGTTCACCTGCCGCAGTCGCCGCTCCGCCGAACCCAGCGGCGGCGACACCGTCAGCGTCGGCGGGTCGTCCGCCGTGTACCGCGCGTCCAGCACCAGGCACTGGTTGACGAACGGCATGATGACGCACACCACCTCCGACTGCTCGGCGTGCTCCAGGGCCTCGTACATGTCGTTGTCGAAGTCGGGCTGCATGGACATGGCGGGACTCCTCGCTTACCTATCGCTCAGCAGTTCGTGCAACTGGTCTACGAACGCGGGCAGCACCTGCCGCCAATCCCCAACGACCCCGAACCGGGCCTCCTTGAAGATGTTGGCGCCAGCGTCCTTGTTGATTGCTACGATATCACGAGCGCCCGAACAGCCGGCCATATGCTGGCTCGCGCCCGATATGCCCACGGCCAGGTACAGGTCGGGTGCCACCGTCCGCCCCGTCAGGCCGATCTGATAGGACGGCGGAACCCACCCCGCGTCGCACGCCGCCCGAGAGGCGCCGACCGCTCCGCGCAGCAACCGCGCCAGCTCCTCCAACTGCGCGAACGCCTCCGGCCCGCCGAGCCCCCGTCCGCCGCCCACGACCACCCGCGCGTCCTCCAGCCGCACCCCCTCTTGCGGGCGCCGCACGCGCTCCACCACGCGCAACCGCGTGTGGGCCGCCGCGTCCACCTCGATGGGGACGATGGAGCCGGCGCGCGAATCGTCGCGTTCCAACGCCTCGTACGCCCGTGCGCGCAGCGACGCGGCTGCGGGCGAACCGCTCGCCCTGAACGCCGCCATCGCGTTGCCGCCGTACACGGGCCGCGTCGCCGTCAGGCGGCCATCCGCGTCCAGCGCGACCGACGCGCAGTCTTGCAGCAGCCCTGCGCCTAGCCGGTAGGCCGCGCGCGCCATCACGCTCCCGTCCAGCAGCGCCTTTGCCCCGAGCACCACACGCGGCGCCGACGCCGCAGCCGTCTGCTCCGCGAAAGCCGCAGCCGCCTCCGGCCCAAGCCCGCCCTCGCAGACGAACGCGCTGTCCGCGCCGTGGGCGATGGCGTCCTGAGCGGCGCTCTTCGCGCCGTCGCCGATGATGGCCGCCGCCACCGGCCCGCCCAACGCGCGTCCGGCGGCGATTGCCTCCAACGTGCTCGCCGCCGCCGCGCCCTCCAGCGCCTCGCCGAGCACCAGAACGCCCGCCACGCCTACGCCTCCCGCGTCGTCATAGCAGGTTCGCCTCTCGCATCGCAGCGGCCAGCTTACGCCCCGCGTCCGCGTCGTCCTCGCCTTCGATGAATTCGGTTAGCTTGGCCGTCTCCGGCAGGCGCAGATCGGTCAGCTCGAATGCGGGCTCGCGCGGTTGAACGCCCAGGTCGTCGAGGCTCCACCGCGTCGGCTCAACCCGCTTGGCCGCCATAATGCCGCGCATATTGGGATAGCGCGCGTTGCCCAACTCGTTCGACACCGTAACCACCGTGGGCAGCGGCGCCTCCACAACCTCGTGTCCGTCCGGCGTAACCCGCTCGACGACCACCTTGCCGTCGCGCGCCTCCACGCGCTGGCACACCGTAGCGATGGGCCAGCCCAGTGCCTCCGCGACGCCGACGGGAACCTGCGCGTTGTCCCAATCGGACGCCTGCCGCCCCGCGATGACCAACTCCACGCCCCCCAGGCGTCGGATCGCCGCGGCCAGCACGTCCACCGCGAACAGCGGGTTGGGGTTGGCGTCGAACGCTGGGTCTTCGATGAGCACAAGCTGATCCGCGCCCATCGCCAGCGGCTTCTTCACCACGTCCGGCGCGAAGGACGCGCCCGCCGTGATCACTGCGATGAACACGTCCGCCTGCGCCTCCTTGACGCGCAGCGCCGCCTCAACGGCCTGCTCGTCGAAGCCGTTGATCACCGGCGGAAGGTTGGGCGGAGTGACGACGCGCTTCGCGTCCGAGTCGATTTTGAAGGCCGATAAGGGCGTCTCGGGATCGATGACCTGTTTGGCGAGTACGGCGATCTTCACGTGAGCAGCAGTGGAAGGGCGCAGTTGCGCTGGATTTCACAATCGATGCTACACCCTGCCGCATGCCCCTGCAAGGCGCGCGTGGCGCTTGCCCGTCGGCCATGGGTTTGGGGATACTGCGCTCGTGCTGCCCCTCTCTCTCCGCGTCAAGAACTTCCTCTCCTACCGCGAGGACGCCCCCGTTCTTCACCTGGAGGGCGTGCGCGTCGCCTGTCTGTGCGGCGCAAACGGGCACGGCAAGTCCGCCCTGCTCGACGCCATCACCTGGGCGCTGTGGGGGCGCGCGCGCGGCCACCGCCTCGAACAGCTCATCCACCAAGGCGAGCGCGAGATGGCCGTGGAATTGGAGTTCGAGATAGAGGCGGGCGGCCCGCGCTACCGCGTCGCCCGGCGCTACTCCCGCACCCGGTCCGCCGCCCAAAGCTCGCTCGAACTCACCGTCGCCTCCTCCGGCGGATGGCAGCCCATCACCGCCAACGCCGTTACCGCAACCGAGGCGGAGATCGAGCGCAGGCTCAATATGGACTACGAGACCTTCGTCAACAGCGCATACCTCGTCCAGGGCCGCGCCGACCTCTTCGCCATGGCTACCCCAGGCAAGCGCAAAGACGTGCTCTCCCGCGTCCTTGGCCTCGACGTCTACGACCGCCTCTCCGACCGCGCCCGCCAGAAGTCCCGCGCCCTCCAAGGGCGCGTCGACGCCCAAGACGTCGAGCTGGAGCGCATCGACCAAGTCGCCGCCGCTCTCCCTGAGGCGCAAACGCGCCTAGCCGAAGCGTTCGCCGAGTTGGAGTCCGCACAGCGGGAGGAGGCGTCCGCCGCCGAGCGCCTCGACCTCATGCGCCGTCAGGCGGCGCAGATGGAGGAGCGAAGCCGCGAGGCCGACGCCCTCGCCGAACGCGCTCAGCGCGAGCGCGCCCGCGCCGACGAAGCGCGGCAGGAGGCGGAGGCGCTCGGGACGCGCATCGAGGGTTGGCGCGCCGACATCGCCAACCAGGCGGAGACCAAGGCGGGATTCGACGCTTACCATGCCGCGCGCCGCCGCTTCGACGAATCGGTGGAGCGCGCCCGCCAGGCCGACGCTCTCCGCGCCGAACTGCGCCCGCTCCAAGAGCGCGTCGCCGCGGCGCGCAGCCGCTTGGAGGTGGAGGCCGCTTCCCTGCGCACCCGTTTGGAGCAGGAGTTGGAGCCCCGCGCCCTAACGCTCTCCGCCGTCGAAACGCGCCTTGCCTCCATCAACGCGGAGGCGCAGGCGGCGGAGCGCGAGGCTGCGGCCGCGACAACCCTGGCCGTCCAAAGCCAGGACGCATCGGCGGAGGCGCGCCGCCTCCAAGATGAGCTGGCGCGCATCAAGAGCGAAGGCGATGAGACACGGGCAAAGCTCAAGATGATGGAGCAGCACGGCCACGACGACGGTGCCATCTGCCCTCTCTGCGCCACGCGCCTCGGCGAGGATGGCCGCGCCCACGTCGAATCCGGCTACCACGAACGCATCGACGAACTGCTCGACCAGCACGCCGCACAGTCTGAGGCTCACAAGCGCGCCGAAGCGCAATCGCGCGACCTCGCCGCGCAAGCCCAGACCGCGCAACGCCATGCCGACGCTGAACGCCGCAACCTCGACGCGGAGCGGGCGCGCCTCTCCGAGCAACGGGAAGGCGCGCTCAGGGCGCAGGCGCAAGCGCAAGAGACGCGGGCGCAACTCGCCGAAACGGAGTCGGCGCTGGAGCGCGGCGACTATGAGCGAGAGGCGCAGGCCCAAGCCGAGGCGCTGCGCGAACGCGAGCGCGCCCTCGCCGCTGACCCCCAAGAGCAAGAGTCGCTCCGCGACGCCGTGCGCGCCCTCGAGCGTTGGGACGCCGAACATCGCCGCCTCGACGAGGCTCAGCGCCGCCTAGCGGAGGATGAGGCGTCCCTTGAAGGCGCGGCGGCGCGCGCGCAGGAGCACGCCGACGAACTGGAGCGCATAGAGGCGCAGCGCCGCCGCATCGCGGAGCAGGTCGCCGAACTGCCCGCCCTCCGCGAGCGCGCCGTCCAACTAGAGGCTGAGCACGCCCAGGCGGCGCGACGGCGCGACGAACTATTGGAGCGCCGCACCCGCCTCGCCGCGGAGGTCACCCGCGCCGAACAAGCGCAGGCGGAGGCTGCCGAGCGCCGCAAGCAGCGCGAGGCCCTCCGCAAGCAGACCTCCGTCTACAACGACCTAGCCACCGCTTTCGGGCGCGGCGGTGTCCAAGCCCTCCTCATCGAGGCCGCCGTGCCCCGCCTCGAGGACGCGGCGAACGAGCTCCTCTCCCGTATGACCGACGGGCGCATGTCGCTCAAGATCGAGACGCAGCGCCAACGCAGGACGGGACGCGCGGCGGGCGCCGAGGCGGTCGAGACGCTGGAGATACTCATCGCGGACGACACGGGGACACGCGAATACGAGATGTTCTCCGGCGGCGAGCGCTTCCGCGTCGACTTCGCGCTCCGCATCGCTCTCAGCAGGCTCCTTGCGTGGCGCGCCGGAGCCCGACTTCCCACCCTCTTCATCGACGAGGGATTCGGCACCCAAGACGCTCAGGGGCGCGACCGCATCGTAGAGGCCATCGGCGCGATCGAAGACAGCTTCGAGCGCATCCTCGTCATCACGCACATGGACGAGATCAAAGAGGCCTTCCCCGTCCGCATCGAAGTAACCCGCACGCCCGAAACAGGCTCCACCTTCGCCATCACCTAGCCCTCCCGGCGGCCTCCCTCCGCCACAGCGGCAGCGCATACTCCACCTTCTGCTCCGGCAACCGCAGCCGCCGCGCCAGGGCGGCGGCGCCGCTCAGCGTCCACGCCCCCGGTGGCGCGAACAGCCCTGCCGCGAACTCCTCCGCTTGGCGCTCGGCCTTGAATCGGCTGACCCACTGCCAGCCGTCCAAGTGAAACGCCGCGCCCGTATGCAGCAGGTGGTGGCCGAGGGCGTGCGCGATGAGCCAGCGCTCCCACGCCGGCGCCAGGCCTTGCTGGAGCGCCACTACGCCTTCCAGCACTACCTCCAGGATGCGGCCCGAAAACGGCCAGCGCACGACCTCGACGCCGAGCGCCGCGGCGACGGCGGCGGGGTCGGTGGGCGGCCCGGCGACGCGCTTAGCCGCCTCGCGCCCCTGATTGAACGCGCGCATAGAAGGGCCTCCTTGGAACGCGGACGCGGGCGTCGGCATTGTCCGCCCCGCTCGGCCCAACCGCTACGCGCCGCTGTCAGTCCGCCCTCCGCCCGCATAGGGCCGCAGCAGGCTGTAGAACGCGTTGGCCAGCGGCGTCGGCACGCCCGCCTCCTTGCCCCTGCGCGACAGGTCGCCTACAAGCGCCTCCAACTCCATTGGCCGCCCCGCCCACCGGTCGCGAGCCATCGAGCTCGTGCCGTCCGCGGGGTAGGCGGCCAATGTCCGCATCGCCGCGTCCACCGCGTCCGGCGGCAACCCTGCGCCGCTCGCGTTCGCCACCGCCGCGTACTCCCCCGCCGCCGCGCGGAACACGCCGCGCGCAAGGTCGTCCCCGTTGATCGCCCCGGCACTGCTTGCGCCCAGCGCGGTCAAGGCGGCCAGCGGGCCGAGGAAGAGGAGCTTCGTCCAAAGCGCCTCCCGCACGTTGACCGCGTACTCTGCCCGCGCCCCCGCCTCCCGTAGCGCAGCCGCCGCTTCCTCCGCCCGCGCCGCGTCCACGTCCTCCTCCACTCCGACGAAGATCTGATTGCGCCCGCCTATAAACGCGATCACGCCCGGCGACTTGACGGCGGCGACCACGTAGACGGGCCCTTCCAGCACGACGCAGCGCAGCGCTCGGCGCAGCTGCGCGCCCGCGCTTACGCCGTTCTGCAGCGTGAGCACCGCCGTACCCGCTCCGACGCACGGCGCGATGACCTCAGCGGCGCTCGCCGTGTCGTACGTCTTGACCGTGAACAGGACGAGGTCAGGCGGCGGGCCGGGCATAGGCCGCGCCATCGCTCTCACCGGCAGCGTGAACGACGCGCCGTCCGCGCTCTCGACGGTTATTCCGCGCTGTTGGAGCGCCGTGAGGTGGGCTCCCCTTGCGAGGAACGTTACGTCGTGCCCCGCCTTAGCGAGGAGCGCCCCGTAGTAGCCCCCGACGCCTCCCGCGCCCATAATCACGATGCGCATAGGCCAAGGGTAGGGGAGCCAATTGGCGCTGGCAACCGGGCGCGCGCCCTGACCTTCCGTTCGCCCTGAGGGAACTCGAAGGGCGACCTAGCCGAACAGCGTCAGCGAGGGAAGGGCGCCGTGGTCTTGCTCGACCGGCGCAGGCTCGCGCAGTTCGATGCGCGTAGCGTACTCGTAGGAGATGTAGCCGATCGTGGAGCCCGCGACGGCGGCGGCAAGCAAGCCCAACGCCAGCAACAGGGCGTAGACGGCTCGGGAGCTAGAGCGGGGCGCGCTTTCGATGGCCATAGGGCGGCGTCTCTCCAGCTCCGAACGCTACTACGCAGCGCCGTCCGGCGCAAGCGCCCTCGCGCCCGCCGCGCGGCTAGAATGCGGGCGTGACCCTCCCCCGCCTGCTCGACCGCATAGACGCCGTCGCTCGCCTGTTAGGCGCGCGCCGCGCCGCCCTCTTCCTCGATATCGACGGCACGCTTGCCCCCATCGCCCCCCGCCCCGGCGACGCGGAAGTTCCCTCCGCCGTTCGCGACGACCTGGCCGCCCTGGCCGAGCATCTGACTGTGGCCGTGCTCACCGGCCGCGCCGTCGCCGACGCGCGCCGCATGGTCGGCGTCGAGGCCGCAGTCTACGTCGGCAACCACGGCGCGGAGTGGTGGGAGGACGGCCATGCCGCCCCCGCGCCCGAGGCCGCGCCCTACCTGCCCGCCCTCCGCGCCCTGGCGCAAGAGGCCGCGCGCCGCTTTCCTCAACGCGGCGGATTCGTGGTCGAGGACAAGGGCGCCTCCCTCTCGATCCACTACCGTCTCGCCGCCGACCCGGAGCGCGCCCGCGCCGACGCGCTCGCCTTCGCGCGGGAGGCGGGCGCGCCGAGCGGCCTGCGCGCCTTCGAGGGCAAGATGGTCGTCGAGGCGCGCGCCCCCATCGACCTTTCCAAGGGAACCGCCCTGACGCGTATCGCCGCCGAGCGCGGAGTCAAGGCCGCCGCGGCGCTGGGCGACGACACGACCGACGTGGCTATGTTCACGG
>JAGWBE010000021.1:15563-17246 GCA_021296055.1 Dehalococcoidia bacterium
TTCCGCGCCGCGCGCTCCTCCGCGGGCATCGTCAGCGCCTGATGCAGCGCCCGCGCCGTCCCCTCCACGTCCGCCGGAGCGACGGACAGCGCTCCGACCTTCAACTGCGCGTGCGCCCCCGCCGACTCCGAAAGCACCAGCGCGCCGTCGCGCCGGTTCACCACCGGCCCCTCCTTGGAGACCAGATTCATCCCGTCGATGACCGAATTCACCATCAGCACGTCGTAGAGGCGCATCGCTGCGATCGCCTGGATGTAGTTGTTCTCGTAGAACACCGTTATCGGCGCCCAGCCCGGCCGCTCGAAGCGTCGGTTGATGCGCTGCACCGCCTGGTCCACCTCGTCCAGGTAGCGCTGGTACTGGCGGATGTGCGTCCGCGACGGCACCAGGAAGGCGAGGAACTTCACCCGTCCGATGAACTCGGGATGCCGCTCCAACAGCGTCTCGTACGCCGAGAAGCCGCGGATGATGTTCTTGCTCGGCTCCGCCCGGTCGACGCGGATGATGGTCTGCTCGCCGAGGTGCTCGCGGAGCCGCGCCTCGTACTCCGCCGCCCGCGGCGACGCCGCTATCTGCCGCACCTCCTCCACGTTGATGGAGATGGGATACGCGCGCGCCAGCGTCTCCCGCCCGCCGAACCGCACCGGTCCACCTCCGCGCCATCGAGGAAGGTGTCACACGAGTCCAAGAACGCCCGCGCGTCGCGCTCCGACTGGAAGCCCACGATGTCGGCGTTGCACAGGCTGGCGCATATCGCGTTCCGGATGATCCCCGGCAGCAGCTCCCAGTAAGAGGAGGAGGGCCACGGGATGTGCAGGAACAGCTGGATGCGCGCCTGCGGCAGCGCCTCCCGCACCATCCCCGGCGCGAGGTAGAGGTGGTAGTCGTGCAGCATCACCAGCGGGCGCGCGCCACCGCCCGCCTCCTCGATGATCGCGTCGGCGAACTCGCGGTTCACCTGCGCGTACCCGTTCTCCCAGGCGTCGTAGATAGCCCCGTCGATGCGCGGCGTATACGGCGACGACCACATGTAGTGCTGCAAGAACCACAGCAGCGGGTTGCAGATGATGTTGTAGTACTTGTGATAGATGCGCCGCGCCGTCGTAACGTACCGCACCGAGACGCGCTGCCCCGGCAGCGGCGAGCGCACCGCGCGCCCCTTGTTCGCCGCCGCAACTCGGCGGTCGCCCTCTCCCATCGCGCTGGCGATCCACGTGAACTCGGCCTGCCCGGTCAACCCGCTCAGCGCGGTAACCACCCCGCCGCTCCCGCGCCGCGCCTGCAAGTCGCCGTTGGGCTGAACGTGGTGCTCCATCGGCCCGCGGTTGGACGCGAGGATGAGCTGCTGTCCTTGCAGCACGCTCTCCAGCAGACGCCAAACGTCCGCGCGCTCTCCGGTTGTGGCCGACGATTCCTGCACCGTATGCCGCCTCTCCGCCTTTGGCGAGCCGCGCCGAACCAACGCTGACGGCTCAGGCGCGCTGACGGCTGCGGATGCGCGAGGGGATGCGGGAGACGACGTTGCGAACGCGCCTATGTCGAGAGCGCCGCCCGCGCGCCCCACGCCCTACCGGACGCGGATCCGCCGACCGTTCCCTCTACGGTCGGCCCGCGCGGGTGGTCCGAACGATTCCACGCTAGCATAGGGGTAGGGGAGCGTCAACGCGGGGGGGGGGGGGGGGG
>JAGWBE010000022.1:0-367 GCA_021296055.1 Dehalococcoidia bacterium
AGTTGCGAGCGGCCTCGAGGCGGTCGTCGCTGAGGCGCGTGTCGTTGCCTGGCGCGGCGCCCACGCCGAGGGCAAAGCGCAGCGCGTCCGCGCCGTGGCTCTCGATGGCGCCGATGGGATCGACCACGTTACCGGCGGACTTGCTCATCTTGCGCCCGCTCGGATCACGGACAAGGCCGTGGATGTAGACGGTCTTGAACGGGACTTCGTCCATGTTCTCCAGGCCGAGCATCACCATGCGCGCCACCCAGAAGAACAGGATGTCGTACGCCGTCTCCATCACCGTCGTCGGGTAGAAGTAGCGCAGGTCATCCGTGTCGTCGGGCCAGCCGAGCGTGGAGTGCGGCCACAACCCCGACGAGAACCA
>JAGWBE010000022.1:455-11946 GCA_021296055.1 Dehalococcoidia bacterium
CGCAGTGCCACACGGGGATGCGGTGCCCCCACCACAGTTGGCGGCTGATGCACCAGTCGCGGATGTTCTCCAGCCAGTCGAGGTAAACCTTGGCGAAGCGCTCCGGGACGATGCGGATGGCGCCGCTCGTCACCACCTCCATGGCGCGCTCCGCCAGCGGCCCGGCGCGTACGAACCACTGCGTGCTGACGAGCGGCTCGACCACGACGCCCGAGCGCTGCGAGTGTCCCACTGCGTGAACGTGCGGCTCGCTCCGCTCCAACAGCCCCTCGCGCTCCAATTGCTTGACGATGGCCGCGCGCGCCTCGAAGCGGTCGTAGCCTTCGTACGGGCCTGCGTTCTCGTTCATCGTTCCGTCGGGCGCGATGACGTTGACCTCCGGCAAGCCGTGGCGCCGCCCTATCTCGTAGTCGTTCGGATCGTGCGCCGGGGTGACCTTCAGCGCCCCCGCCCCGAACTCCGGCGCGACCGCCGCGTCGGCGATGATGGGGATAGGGCGGTTAAGCACCGGCAGCAGGAGGCGCTTGCCGACGAGGTGGACATAGCGCACGTCGTCCGGGTGCACGGCGACCGCCGTGTCGCCCAGCAGCGTCTCCGGGCGCGTGGTCGCCACGGTTATGCGCCCCGAGCCGTCCTCGAGGGGATAGCCGACGTAGTAGAGCGCGCCCTCAACCTCCGCGTGCTCCACCTCCAAGTCGGACAGCACCGTGCGGAGCACCGGGTCCCAGTTGATCATCCGCTCGCCCCGGTAGATGAGGCCCTTGTCGTAGAGGCGCTTGAAGGTGGCGTTGACGGCGCGCGACGGCCCCGGGTCCATCGTGAAGGCGTCGCGCGTCCAATCGCAGGATGCGCCTAACCGCCGGTGCTGGTCGTCGATATAGCCGTCATACTTCTCCACCCACTCCCACACGCGCTCCAAGAAGCGCTCGCGTCCCAACTCGCGCCGCGTCAGCCCCTCCTTCGCCAGCTCCCGTTCGACGACCGCCTGCGTGGCGATGGAGGCGTGGTCGGTGCCGGGCAGCCACAGCGCCTCGCGACCGCGCATGCGGTGGTAGCGCACGAGCGCGTCCTCGATGGCAGCGGTGAGGGCGTGGCCAATGTGCAGCTCGCCCGTGACGTTGGGCGGCGGCATGATGATGGTGAACGGCTCCTTCTCCGGGTTGGGAAACGCGCGGAAGAAGCCCGACGATTCCCACCATTCGTACAGGCGGCGCTCGACGCTCGAGGGGTCGTAGGCTTTCGGGAGAGGGCCTGCTGAGGCGCGAGTCATACGGCGGAGCGCGCGGCGCTAGGTCTTCGTCCGACGGTTGCGGTACTGCGCCACCTGCTCCGCGTACTCCGGGGGCGGGATCAACTGGCGCTTCTGCTCCGTGAACAGCCCGATAACCAGCATCAGCTGCCACGACCGGAACAGGACGTTGAGCGCCACCAAGCAGATGACGACCGACACGATGCCCGCGAACCACTGGCCGTCGCCGAACGTGCGGAAGATGCACAACCAGATGAAGGCGGCGAGTCCCGCCAGCGACACCAGCATCGAGAAGGTCAGCTGGGCGTAGTCCTCATTGATTTCGTTGCGCAGAATCCATCCGCACAGCCCGAACAGGGCGGCGATGACGAAGTAGGCGCTCACGAACACGACGCCGCCGGAGCGGGACTGGTCGAACAGCGCCCCCCAGATGCCCCACGGCAACGCGAAGAAGGCCAGCAGGAAGGCGACCAGCCACCATTGGGCGATCTTCTGCGGCCAGTTGACGATGTCGGTGGACAGGCCAAGCGCGCCCAGGCCGCGCGGACCCTCGTACCGCGGGTCGCGGTTCATGCCGGAGCCTGTGGTGAACTTCATGCCCTCCTCCTACGCGCCGCCCCAATCTTGCCCCAACACCGCGCCCCGGCGCAAGCAGGGCGGCGCGCCTTGACCGCGCGGCGGCGCGGGCGCTAGCCTTGCCCTACCCTAGCCGCCCGCGCGCAGAGGAGTCCGCATGGCCTTCAAGTACAGCACCTCCGGCAAGACCCAGACCGGCCGCTTGACCTACGAGAACACCGAGAAGTACATCAACATCAACGGCATCAACATCCACTACCACGAGGCAGGGGAGGAGCACGAGGACGCCATCGTCTTCCTGCACGGCGGCGGCCTCGGCGCGAGCGGGTGGTTCAATTTCTACCTGAACATCGAACCCTTCTCCGAGCACTTCCGCACCATCCTCATCGACATGCCCAACTTCGGACGCTCCGACGCCTACGTCCACACCGATGTCAGCGCCACGGAGCTGGACGGCGAGGTGCTCAGCGAGTTCCTCAAGCAGAAGGGCATCGCCAAGGCGAGCCTGGTCGGCAACTCCAAGGGCGGCGGCGACGCTATCCACTTCTCCGTCCACTACAACGACCAGCTCGACCTGCTCTGCCTGATGGGCGCGCGCACCGGCCCCTCGCTGTTCGACCCGCTGCCGCACGAGGGGACGCGCCTGCTGGGCGAGATCCTGCGCGAGCCGAGCAGGGACAAGGTCGAACGGGTGCTGCACCTGTTCGTGGCGGACGACGACATCATCACGCCGGAGTTCGTGGAGATGCGCTGGCAGTCGGTCACCGCCAACGAGGAGCATCGCCAGGCGCGCCTCAAGAGCGTGTCCATGCGCCCTAACTCGAACCTCATCCACCGCCTCCATGAGGTGAAGCAGCCCGTGTTCGTCGTGTTCGGCGCGCACGACCGCTTCGCGGCGCTGGACAGCAGCGTCTCGCTCATGCGCCACTACCCCAACTCGGAGCTCTACGTCATCCGCAACAGCGGCCACTGGGCGCAGTGGGAGACGCCCGACGAGTTCAACGAGATGACCATCGCGTGGGCGCTGCGCCAGAAGGCCGCTCAACGCGAGGCTGCGCCCGCCGCCGGGTAGGAGCGCGCTTCCATCGAAGCAAAGCGCGGGGCGTCCGCCGGGCGGGCGCCCCGTCCGCGTTCTAAGCGCCTATGACCGAGCACCCGCCAGAGCCTCCCGTTCGCCGGGGCGTCTTCGCCGGATGGTGGATCGTCGGCGCGAGCATCCTCACCAACACGCTGACCACCGCCGTCTTCGCCCAGGGCTTTCAGGCATTCATCCCTTTCATCCTCGACACCTTCGGATGGACGCGGACGCAGCTGTCGGGGGCATTCTCCTTCCGCCAAGTGGAATCGGGCGCGGTTGGCCCGGCGCTCGGCTTCCTCGTCGACCGGGTGGGGCCGCGCAAGCTCATCATCGCGGGCGGCCTTATCGTCGGAATCGGCGTGATGGCGCTGAGCCAGGTGCGCGCGCTGTGGCACTTCTACCTCGTCTTCATCATCATCTCCGCCGGATTCTCGGCGGCCAACCACAGCATCACGTGGCCCGTCATCATCAGCCGATGGTTCCGCAGGCATCGCGGACGCGCCGTCGGCATCGCCACGACCGGGCCGATCATCGGCGGCGCGATGGCGCTGCCCAGCACGCTGATGATTCAAGCGTGGGGATGGCGCCCCGTCCTGTTCGCCCTCGGCGCAATCACCGCTGTCGTCGTCGTGATTCTCGGCCTGCTCATCAAAGAGCGCCCCGAGGAATTGGGCTACGGCCCGGACGGCGACCCGCTCGACGCGCCGCCGCCAAGCACCTCCACCGAGCGCGCCGCCGCTCCCGCGCGCGACGGCGACCAGGGCCTCAGCGTGCGGCAGGTGCTGCGCTCGCGTGAGTTCTGGCTCTTCACCCTCTTCCTGGGCGCGATGAACATCTCCAGCAACGGCTTCAACGTCCACCAGATCCTCTACTTCGAGAGCCTCGGCATGGCGCGCACCACGGCGGCGGCCACGGCGGTCATCGTCGTCGTCGCCAGCGGCATTGGACGCATCGGCGCGGGCGCGCTCGCCGACTACGTGGACTACCGCATCGTGCTGCTCGGCATGGGCGTGATGATGGCCGGCTCGCAGTTCTACCTGCTCGCCGTCCGCGCCGACACCATCTTGCTGGCGCTACCCTTCGCCGTCGTGATGGGCACGGCGTTCGGCGGCGTCATCTCCATACGCCCCGTCGTCGCCAGCAGGCTCTACGGGCTGCGGAACCTCGGCGCCGCCATCGGCCTGCTGAACGGCGCGACCCTCGCGGCGGGCGTCGCCGGGCCGCTGATGATGGGCATAGCGTTCGACCTGCGCGGCTCCTACGACCTCGCCATCTGGGCCGCCGCCGCGCTAGCAGCCACGGCCCTCGTCATGCTGCTCTTTATGCGCCCCCTGCGGAAGGAGGTGTAGGCGGCGTGTCCGGCCCTGCGCTGTCCAGTCTCCTCGCTATGGCTTGAGCCTTGAGCGAGTTGTACTCAAAAGAGAGCTTCTGATAGTTCACAACGTCAATAATCGTCCCGATGAAGCAGAACCCTGCTGTGAAGAAGTAGAGCAGACCCATCCCTATCTGCTCGAGGTAGAATCGCCCCACTCCGGCAATGCCGACAAAGCCTAGCAGGGTTAGCAGGAGCACCGTCATAGGTTCGCGGCGCCGCGCCCTATAGGTAATGGCAAAGGTGTCAGCCTGGGTGTCCGTCATTCCCTTTACCAGGTTGCCGACGAACAGAAGCTCCTCTCCTTCCAATTCGGGCATTATCCGCGCGATGTCTGCCATTTCCTCCCTTTATACCTTGCGGGCTCGTGTCTTGCGGGCCTGCAGGTTCATGATTCGATAAGAAAGCGCAACCACGGCCGGTATGCCGAGCCAGTGCGAGTCCAGGGAGCTAGCCAGATCTCCTCTGAACAGGTATCCGATGGAGTGTCCAAGTCCGTAGCCCGGACTCTGAATGCCGAATACCCACTGCGGCCAAAACAGCGTGAAGTGCCTGTCGGATGCCGGATTGCTCACGGCAATCGCCAGCAATCCTACTGTCCACGCCAGAGCCTCAGGGTCAATCATGCTTCTCAGCGTAGCCGCCGTGCGAGACCCATTGGCGCAACGTCGCAGTGTCTTCAGATTGGCATACCTCCTACGGGATCGGGTTCTCGGGGTAGGAGCGGGTGAGCGAGTCGGGCTTGGCGAAGCCGCGCGCCGCGCGGGTCTGGACAACCTCGGCGTGGCGGGAGACGAGGTTGCGCCATTGAATGATGGTGTAGTCGGCCTTGTAGAGGCGCTCCCGGCGCCACCAGTCCTCGTTCTTGTAGGCGTGCTGCATCACCTCGCGCCCAAAGGAGTCGAAGTTGTTGAACCCGGGCGGCTCCATCGCGCGCGCCGTGCCCGGGTCCACCCACACGTCGCGGGCGAGGTACTCCTCGTGCTCGCGGTGGAAGTTCTCGCGCTCCTCCTCGGTCTGCGCCTGCGCGCCCTGGAGGATGGTGTACATGTGGTGCTCTTCGTCGACCGGCACGTACCACTCCCAGTGGAAAAGGCCCGGGCGCGGGAAACCGGGCACGTCGAGGCCGCAGGGCAGGAAGGGGCCGAAGCCGGGCGGATAGAGGCCGCCCTCCTTGGGCGGGACGTTGTCCAGGTCGAGCATGTTCATGTGGACCTTCACGCCCTCGACTTCGCCGACCCACGTGTTGACGCTGCTCTTAACGTGCATGCCGACAGGCGCGCCTGGCTCCTCGAGCAGCACGATATCGTCCTTGGTCTTGTTGACCGTGCCGATGGGAAGGACGGCGCCGTAGCGCCACGCGGACGCCCAGTTGCGGTGGCCGTAAAGGTGGCCGGTGTCGTAGCCGTTCTCTATGGCCACGCGCCAGTTGGCGCGGATCTTGTAGCGCGTGGTCGGCAGCATCACCAGGTCGGGCGTGTTCCACAGCGTCGGCAGCACGTCCTCGCGCAGGGCGCGCGGCTCGCCGTCGCCGATGTACACCCAGACGAGCGAGAACTTCTCCTCGACCGGATAGGGCGGGACGGAGAGCTTGCCGACCAAGGCGCTGTCGTTCTCCGTGAGAATGCTGACCAGCTTGCCGTCGCGGATGTCGTAGGTGAAGCCGTGGACGGGGCAGGTGATGGTGTTGGCGGTGTAGCACTCGACGCGGGAGGAGAAGGGCGCGGCGCGGTGAGGGCAGCGGTCTTCGACGGCGAACACCCTGCCGCGCACGCGCTTGAAGTAGATGCGCTCGCCGAGCAGCATCTCGTGGCGCGTTTCGCCCTCCTTCAGCTCGTTGCTGAAGAAGGCGGGGTACCAGTGGTTGCGGAGGCCCAGCTCCGCCTCCAAGTAGCGCTTCCAGGGGCGCTCGCGGCGCTCCTCCGGCGCTCCCTGCTGCTCCTGCACTTCGTCGTAGATGGCGTCGGCGCGCTCTGCCTCTCGAACCATTGCTTCACCCTCCGAGGCGTGTTGCGGCGGGGCATGAGGCCCCGCTTGCGCAGGGGGGGGGGGGGGGGCATGTTCGCTGCTAAGCGCCGTCGCCGCCGTCGTCCTGCACGGCGACAGCCGCCTTGCCGCCTCCCTTGAACTCCAGCTCGAGGTCGGCGGTGTGCTCGACGCCGATGGAGCGCCATTCGTCCACCTGACCACGCGCTTGGCGCTCGACCATCTTGCGCCAGCCGGTGATGGAGGCGTCGGTCTTCATCAGGCGCTCCGCCTTCATGTTGCTCGTCATCTCGGCGACCATGGAGCCGTCCTGGCTGTTGAAGCGCCACTCGCCGATCCAGCGGTGCCACAGGAAGTACTTGGCCATGAAGATGAGCTTCGTGATGGGGTTGCGGGTGAAGCGCACCATGTATTGGTGGTAGAGCTCGTTCTCCTCGTCGATGGGCACGTGGAACTCGTAGCTGACCACCATGGGGTAGGGCCAGCCGATGGGGCGGAAGATGCAGGGGAGCCGGGTGCTGCCGGGCCGCGCTCCCTCCGGGACATTGCCGATGGCGTGCTTATTGCGCGACTTGACGAAGCGCTTGTCCTTCTCACGCTCGATGCGCAGGGGGCGCTTGCGCGGCCACACGCCTAGGCCGGGGTAGTAGGCGTAGGTCTGCGACCAGTCCACGCGCCGGTATATCCACTGTTTGTCCGGCGTCTCCACCACCTTCACGTCCGTCCACGCCGGGGATTGGCGCCATCGTGCCTGGATGGAGTCCTTGTGGAGGAAGCGGGCATGCCCTTCGTCGATGGCGTTCTCGACGCCGTAGCGCCAGTTGCCGTAGCGGGAGTGGACCCAGCCGAGCATCACCACGTCGTCGCGCAGCATCTCCGCCGGGATGTCTTGCTCCACCGGCACGAGCGGCGCCGTCTCGCCCATCCACACCCACACGATGCCCGCGCGCTCCTCGACCGGGTACGCCTTGATCTTCGTCACCGAGCGCCCCGGCATCGGCGAATCGGGGCCGTCGGGCAGCGCCGCCAGCAGGTCGCCCGTGGCCAGGTCGAACGTCCACCCGTGGTAGATGCAGCTGATGGTTCCCTCGAACTCGAACTTTCCCTGGTGCAGCGGGATGCCCCGGTGCGGGCAGCGGTTCTCAATGGCGTACGCCCTGCCCTGCCTCCGCACCAACATCAGGTGCTGGCCCAGCAACGTGTAGGGCTTGGGGCGCTTGCCGAGCTGGACGGAGAACATGACGGGATACCAGTAGTTCGGCAGCCCGATGGCCGCCTGCTCGTAAGTGGGGCCGAAGGCCAGCCCGGTGCGCCGCTTGGAGGAAAGCGTTCGCTGCTCCTCGAACTGCGCCTCGGGCCGCACCTCTTCGGGACCCCCGCGCCCGTTCGCGGGAGGCGCCAGCCCCGCGTTGGGGTCCGGCGCTTGGTTGCCGTTGTGCTTGCCTTGCTCTGCCATGGGAAGACTCCTTGGCAAGGTGTAGCGGAAGTGTAGCGCACGCGCACGCGCGGCGCTAGCAGCCCCTTCCGCGCGCTATCGCCTGTCGCGCGCCATCCAGTCACGCAGTCCCGCCGCGAAGGACACCGTCCCGCCGACGGCCGTAACGCCGATTCCGACGAGGAACACGACAGTGACGTTCGTGCGCATCTCGTCGCCGCCGATTATGTGGTCGAAGGCGCGTCCGAATCCGATCGGGCTGAGGATGGCGACCCACCAGATGAAGGCGATGACCGCGCTCATAGAGAAGAGGATGAGGCCGCCCGTAACCAGCGAGCGGGGTCGCTCGTCCATCGCCATGAACGCCGCTTCGGCGCGTCCCAGCGCGCTCTTTATGCCCTCGCGAACTCGCACGTTCATGAGTCTAAACCTGTCGGCGCCCTCCCGCCACAGGCGCTTGGGCGTTTAGGGGAGAAATTTCTTCTGGCCGTCGAGCAGCCTGATGACGACCCACGCGAGCGCGACGATGCCCAGCATCGGCGTGCCTCCGTCCACTTGCATGGCCTCAACGCGGATGGAGAGCACAAGCCACGCCACTGCGATGAGCAGCACGGCGTCGATGACGTTGCTTGTTCTGCTGACCCTCATACCCGCTCCTCCTCGCCTTGGGGTTGTAGCCGACCCCCGCCAACCCCCTCGGCGGCGAGACCCGTCGTCGGCGCAGGGGCGACCTTCTTCCCGAACAACACAGTGAGCACCATGATGCCTACGACCAGCCCCACGCAGAGCAGCAGGAGCGCCGCGTTCTCCTCCTTCGGCAAGAGGAAGGCCGTGAACAGGGCGAAGTTCGCGTATAAGACCGCCTTGAAGGGGGTCGGAATCATACGCACCAGCCAGCCGCCGGTGGCCGACTGCACGCCGATCATCACGACAGCCGCGCTGCCGATGATGAGCCAGGTCATGAACGGGCCGCTGTCGCCCTGGAGCAGCAATTCGGGCGCCAGGGCGAACAAGATTGGATAGACCCATAATGGCCATGACACTTTGGCGGTGACGACCGAGGTCGGCCAGTAGTCCACGTTCGCCACCGCCGCCGCCACCAGGCAACTGGCCGCCACCGGCAAGGTGATGGAGCCGAGAGCGCCCATGTAGAAGGCCACGTAGTGCGTGGCGATCGTCGGCACGCCCATCCGCTCCAACACCGGGGCGAAGGTGACGATCATGATGAAGTACACGGGAAGCGCGGGCAGCGGGCCGCCCAACACCACTCCCGCCACCACCATGATGGCCGCCGCGATGAGCAGTATGACGTCGGGCTCCAACGACGCGGGCAGAGGCAGGAATACCGCGACGTTGGTGGCGATGCTCTCGATCAAGTTGCCGAGGCGCCCGCCCAAGCCGGTGAAGAGCAGCGCGTCGGCGATCAACGCGACGATGACGATGATGACCGTGATGGCGCTGGCCTGGGTGACGGCGTTGCGGAAAGCGTTGAGCCACACCCGCGCGCGCGTCTCCACCCGCAGCACCACAGTCAACACCATCGTGAGCGTGAACGCCCACAGTGCGCCCTCCTTCAGCGTATAGGCCTGAACGACCAGAACCACGATGACGCTGACAGGCACTACCAGGATGATGGCCGACCGCAGGTAGAGGTGCCACGGAGTATCGAACGTCTCCTTCGGGATCGGCTTGATCCGGTGGCGATTGGTCTGCGCGTGGGTGACGATCCACGCCGCCACGGCCAGGAACCACAGGAACGCCGGAACCAGGGACATGATGATGATCTCGATGTACGAGACGCCCAGCAGGTCGGACATGATGAAGGCGACGGCGCCAAGGATCGGAGGCGTGATGGAGGAGGCGTTGGAGGCCATCGCCTCGACGGAGCCGGCCTCGTAGCCGGTGTAGCCCGCGCGGCGCATCGCCGGGATGGTCACCGGGCCGGTGATGGCCACGTTGCTCGCGCCGCCGCCCACAAAGGAGCCGGCCAGTGCGCTTGACACTAGCGATCCCAGCGCCGGGCCGCCAGGGATGCCGTAGGAGAGGCGCCGCGCCAATCCCAGCAGCGCCACGCCGCCGCCCAACTCGCCCAACAGCACGCCCCAGAACACCAGCATCCACAGGAAGCGCGCCGCTAGGTCGGTGATGTCGCGGATGCCGCGGGTAACCTCTCGCGTCAGGATGTTGTGCGTGTCCAGTGCCGGCCCCGCCAGCGGGCCCGGCAGCAGGTCGGCTACGAACAGGTACAGGAAGAAGAGGACGCCGAGGAGCGGGAAGACCAGTCCCCAGTAAAGGTAGGAGACGTAATAGGCCATGAGGAGCATCGAGAGGCCAATCACCAGGTCGGGAATCGTCCCGTAGGACGGCCTGAAGAGCAGCTCGAGCGCCTTGGTGCCGAAGTACCAGCCCTCGAAAGCGAAGATGATGGCGATGACGACGCCGCCGATCCACCCGAAGGGGCTGTAGCGGAAGCGGCGCACGTGCCACGTGCCCATCAGCACTCCGGCGGCGCCCACGTGCGCCGCCGCGTACCCGGAACCCGCCGGATCCCATGACTTGAAGAGCAGCGTCTCGAATTGGACGAAGTAGACCACCATCAGGAAGAAGAGCGAGATCCAGAAGAAGATGTCCAAGACGAACTCTTGCCGCGTCTTGGGCGTCAGGTCCCGCGTCCCCATCTGGGAAGTGGTCTGAGTCTGCTCGTCCTCCATACTCTGCTCCTCTAACCTCTCAGCCCCTCTATCCCCTTGCTAGGGTTTGGGTCGCCCAGCGCCGTAGCGCTAGGCGACCCAATGAGCGTGTGTCCGCGGCGCGAAAGCGCCTCCTACCGGCTGGCCTCCCACTCGCGGACGAAGGCTTCGCGGTCGAAGTTGTCCTCCCAGTCGCGGATGCCCTCGATGCCGTAGGTGATGCCCGCCTCGTCCCACGCGCGCCGGATGCCCGGGTGGAACGACGACTGCGGGTTCCACGTGTGCGCCAACCGCTCCTTCCACGTCTGCGAGATGAACGGGTAGTAGTCGTCCGCCAAGTCGATGTGCTCGGCAATCGAGCGCCCGATGTGGTAGATGGCCGCCTCGCTCGACGCGGGGCTGGTCATGAAGTTCACCGTAATCGACCCGGTGCACCACTCCTCTTCAGCCCGCACCATGTCGTAGTCCACGTTCGCCGCGCGGCTCAGGTCGCCCCGGTGCAGCTTCACCGCCGGCAGCAAGCCGTTCTCAACCCATGCAGGGTTGTCCTCTTGCGCCTGCCGGATCACCGCCAAGTCCGAGTCCACGTTGAACAGCGAGCCCGTGAGCGTCGCCACCTGGTTCACGGCGGCGGTGGCCGAACCCAGCGGGTGGCCCGCGAAGATGATGCCGGAGCCGGTCACGTCCACGTCGCGGTCTTGGAGCATCTCGGTGCCAGGCTTCGCCCCGCCGATGATCTCCTCAAACTGGCCGCGGATGCCCGCCGCCTCCGTCAACAGGATCGCCACGGGCAACACCGTGTTGCCAGGTTGGCCCATGAGCACCCGCTTGCCCACGAAGTCGTGGATCGAGCGGATCTCCGGATCCAGCGTGTACCAGTTCATGCACGCCGCCGGGTAGGACATCCAGATGTTCTGCGGGCGCGGGTCGACCGTCAGCCCGCCCGTGAAGTTCATGTTCTGCGCCACCGCCTGCTGCGGCGTGATGCCCAGGTCTTCCGCCGTGTCCCACAGCGGCACGTGGTCCTCGTTCAACCGGAAGATCATCCCCGGACTCTCCACCCCGTCCGCGTCGTACTCCTGCCGGTTGCGAAGGATGAAGTCCA
>JAGWBE010000022.1:12116-50348 GCA_021296055.1 Dehalococcoidia bacterium
GCATCGCGTCGCCGGGCGTCGGCGTCGGCGTGTTCTCCGGCGTCATCGTGTCGGCGGCCGTCGGTGTGGCCGTGGGCCGAGGCGTCGGCGTCGGGTCCTCCCCGCCGCATGCCGCCAAGGTCAGCGCAAATGCCGCTGCTATCGCCAGCAACGCTAGGATTCGTCTCATAGAACCACCCTCCTGCCGTTCGGGTCTACGCCCCTGCGCTTCCAGCCTGAGCGCCCGCCGGGGGGCGCATTGTATCGGCGCTGGCGCGCTTGTCAACGCGCCCACCCGATTAACCGCGCGCTTCTCGCAGAGGCGGCCGCCCCCCGCGAGACGAAGGGCGGCCGCTTTCCCTGTCTGCTCTACGACGCTACTGGCTAGCTTCCCAGTCGCGGATGAAGGCTTCGCGGTCGAAGGCTGCCTCCCACTCGCGGATGCCTTCGATGCCGTAGGTGATGCCCGCCTCGTCCCACGCGCGGCGGATGCCCGGGTGGAACGACGACTGCGGGTTCCACGTGTCTTCCACGTCAGCGAGATGAACGGGAAGTAGTCGTCAGCCAAGTCCAGGTTCTCCGCAATGGAACGGCCGATGTGGTAGACGGCCGACTCGCTGGAGGCGGGGCTGGTCATGAAGTTCACCGTGATGGAGCCGGTGCACCACTCCTCTTCAGCCCGCACCATGTCGAAGTCCACCTGAGCCGCGCGGCTCAGGTCGCCCCGGTGCAGCTTCACCGCCGGCAGCAGGCCGTTCGCCGTCCACGCCGGGTTGTCTGCGCGCGTCTTCTCGATTACGTCCAGCGGCGTGTCCACGTTGAACAGCGAGCCCGTGAGCGCAGCCACCTGGTTCACGGCCGAAGTGGCCGAGGCCAACGGGTGGCCCGCGAAGATGATGCCGTTCCCCGTCGCGTCCACGTCCCGGTCCTGCAGCATCTCCGTGCCAGGCTTCGCCCCGCCGATGATCTCCTCGAACTGGCCGCGGATGCCCGCCGCCTCCGTCAACAAAATCGCCACGGGCAGCACCGTGTTGCCGGGCTGTCCCATGAGGATGCGCTTGCCCACGAAGTCGTGCACCGTGCGAATCTCCGGGTCGAGCGTGTACCAGTTCATGCACGCCGCCGGGAACGACATCCACAGGTTCTGCGGGCGCGGGCTCACCGTCAGCCCGCCCGTGAAGTTCATGTTCTGCTCTACGGCCTGCTGTGGCGTGATTCCCAGGTCCTCCGCCGTGTCCCACAGCGGCACGTGGTCCTCGTTCAACCGGAACATAAGACCCGTGCTGCTCACGCCGTCGGCGTCGTACTCCTGCCGGTTGCGCAGGATGAAGTCCATCGCCTCTTGCTCGGTCGCATCCTGCGGCGTGAAGGTGATCTTGCCGCCCGTGCCGCGGTCGACCATCTCACGCCAGCCTTCGATGAAGGGCGCATAGGTCGCCTGGCCCGCCAGGAACCGGAACTCGGCCGTCGGAATCTCGTCGCCGCTCATGCTGCCGTCGTCGGTCGGAGCGGCGGCGGTCGGAGTCGGCGTCGCCGTCGGCGCGGGGGTGGGCGTGGGCGTGGGGTCTTCGCCGCCGCACGCCGCAAGCAGCAGCGCGAAAGCCGCCGCTGCCGCCAACCATGCCGAAATCTTTTTCATTTCGTTCCTCCTACCGACGAAAACGCCCGAAAGGAGCGGACGGCTCCGCCTTAAGTGCGCGCATTGTAGCCATATCGCTCCGCGTGTCAATCAATACCGCACAATACCGCGTAATACGACACATCGATCCGCCATTTACGTGCAATTTCGCGCCAACGCGGGCGCTGCGGCGCACGGAACTCGCCAACGCCGCCGGCGGTTGACACGCGAACCGGCCGCCGATACCGTCCCCCTTGCCGCTTCCCTCTTGCGCATGGAGCGCCGGGGCGGCCACTCTTACGGAGCGAGGGAACGCCAAACTATGCCCATCGTCCTAGGACTCGCCATTTCCCACTCGCCCACTCTGTACCGCGACCGCAGTCGGTGGGCGGAGACGTACGCGCGTCTGAGGCGCGAAGTGCCCCAGCCCAACCGCGCGCAGACGGAGACGCCCGAAACGCTCGACGACTACGAGCGGCGCGTGCAGGCCGGGTTCGCCGCCTTGCGCGACCGCCTGGCCGAGGCCAAGACCGACGCGGTCGTCATCCTCTCCTCCGACAAGGGGCGCGTCTTCAGCCCCACGCAGACGCCGCAGATCGACGTCTATGTGGGCGACGAAATCTGGGGCGCGACGCACGACCCAGCCATCGGCGAGACGCCCGCCGACGGCCAGCGCGTAACCCTCGCCTGCCACACTGATGTCTCCGCCTGGTTGGCGGACGAACTCACAGAGGAAGGGTTCGACGTCAGCATCAACCGCTTCTTCAAGCCGCTGGGCGCGCCGGAGGACGGGGCGGGGCACGCGCTCACCGACCCGGCCCGCACGCTCGTGCCTGCCGACGTGCCCATCGTGCCCATGTTCATCAACGCGCACCGCCGTCCCGCGGTGAGCGGCCATCGCATGCCGCCGTTGGGCCAGGCCCTCGCCCGCGTGCTTGGCGAGCGTGATGAGCGCGTCGCGCTGCTGGCCTCCGGCGGCCTTAGCGGCGACCCGCAGGGCTACCTGGCCGGGTGGGTGGACGAAAGCCTCGACGCTTGGGTGCTCTCGCGGCTGCGTCGCGGCCGGGCGGCCCAACTCGGCTCCATCTGGGACTTGGACTCCGACACGGTGCGCGGCGCCACCGCCGAGATACGCAACTGGATCGCCGTGGGCGCCGCGATGGAGTCGCTCGGCGCCAAGGCGAACGTCGTGGACTACATCCGCTTCCACCACGCGACGGTCGGCACAGCCTTCGCCTACTGGCAACCCTAACGCACTGGCGCCCGGCGCCCGCTTGCGGTACGATTAGCGGGCCTAGCGCCCCAACGCACGGCGAGAAACACCGCGCACGCAAGAAGGAGGACATCATGCCGATCCGAATGGGCTTCTGTTCCTCGCACGCGCCCAGCCTCTTCTTCAACACCTACGAGGGCTGGGAGCGCATGCACCACCGGCTGAACGACGGCCACCCGCAGCCGCCCGAGACGGAGTTGGAGAACGAGGAGGAGGTCGCCCGGCGCATGCCCAAAATCCGCCAGGCCTTCGCCACCCTCAAGGAGGAACTGACCAAGTTCCGGCCGGACGTCATCGTGGCGGTCATCGGCGACCAGCGCGAGATGTTCGACGGCTCCAACATCCCCAACATCGGCGTCTACACCGGCGGCGACACGTGGACGGTGCACAACACGGGGCTGATGGACGAGGACCCGATGCCCAGCCCCTACGACGAGAAGTTCCGCTACCCGGTGAAGGTCGATCAGGACCTGGCCAAGAAGATCCTCAACGGCCTAGTGAAGGAGGGCTTCGACGCCGCCATCATTGAGCAGATGGATGCGCAGTCGCAGCCCGACCGCGGCGTTCCCCACGGCTGGGGCAACCCCGCCATCCACATCCTGCCCGACATGGGCATCCCTATGGTGCTTGTGTTGGTCAACGTGGACGACGGCCCGCCCGCGATTCTGAACGGCAAGCGCTGCCTCGAGCTGGGGCGCGCCATCGCCCGCATCTGCGAGGACTCGCCCAAGCGCATCGCCATCTACGGCTCCGGCGGCATGTCCCACGACCCGCGTGGCCCGCGCTCCGGCTGGGTGGACGAGCCCCTCGACCACTGGTTCCTGGAGCAGCTGGAGAACGGCACGGCCCAGAACCTGGAGGCGATGTTCTCCTTCCGCTCCGAGAACTTCGTGGGCGGCACCGGGGAGCTCCGCTGCTGGACGGTCGTCGCCGGAGCGGTGGACGAAGTCAAGCCCGGCCACAAGGCCACGACCGTGGACTACATCCCCGCCCGCAAGGTGACCACTGGCTCCGGCTGGGCCTACTGGCCGCCCATCGAAGACCCCTCCCCCGTCGCGGCCGGGTAGCCGCCGATACGCTCAACGTAAAGAGGGGCCGGTCGCGCGACCGGCCTCTCTTTGTTATTCCCTCCTCCACGCCGTTCCCGCAAAGGGAGGCCATTGCGTAATCCGGCGCCTCCTCACGCGGGGTGCGCCCCCTCTTATCCGTCGCTCCTGCTCCCCATCCGTCACCCCCGCGAATGCGGGGGCCTCGACGCGAGGCGCCCCGCATCCCCCGGCCCCGCCCCGACGCACACCGCGAAGGGCCGGACGGCCTCCCTCCTCCTCCGCTCGCCCTGAGGCCCCCCGAAGGGCGCCCCTTCCTCTCCGTCATTCCCGCGACAGCGGGAATCTCGCTTCGATTCCCGCAGGGTGCGCCGAGGCACCCCGCATCCCCAGGCCCCGCCCCGACGCACACCGCTCTGGCTGGCGGCCGAGAACAGCAGCGCACCCATGACGGAACTACTGCTCTTTTGGGGGGTGGGGGGCGGGGATAACGGAGAGCAGCGCCACCCTCATGACATCCGCCCGTCGCCAAAACAGAACGTCCGTGCGATAATACAAGCATGGACACCGATCCGCACGCCCCCGCTCCCCAATCCGGCCACCTCCCTCGCCAAGGCCAACCCCACGCCCCTGTCCACGACTGTTCCATCGCAGCCCTGGAGTGTTACGCCCTCGCCGTACCGCAGTAACGCGCCGGCGCCCCTCTCAACCCCAGCCCAAGCGTAGGAGCTACACAATGGAACACATTGGAACGGAAAACACGAACATCCTCTCCCCCAAGCAGACCCGCGCCATCCCCATCGCCGCCGCCGGCCCTCTCTCCCGCATGGGCAGGTTGGAGATCTATCCCTGCCACGCAACGGGCGGAGCGACCGCCTCCCTACTCCGGCGCGCCCCAGCCGCCGCCGCCGGGCGTCGAGACCCTGAACACGTCGCCAGGGCCTACGTCCAGAGTCGCCTTGGCGGGCACTCGCTCCGCCTTGCCGTCCGCCCGGCGCAGCTCGTTCACGCCTGGTGCTCCCGGCCCGCCTCCCGCCAGACCATAGGGGCCGGATTCGCGGCGCTCCGAGATGACGGTCAGCTTGGCGGGCGAGAGGAACTCCACCTCGCGGACGATGCCGTCGCCCCCGGGGTGGCGCCCACGACCCCCCGAATCTCGCCGCACGGCGTAGCGGCGCAGGCGCAGAGGGAAGGCGAATTCCATCGCCTCGATGGGCGTGTTCAAGGTGTTGGTCATATGGGAATGCACCGCCGCCGCCCCGGCCCGCGACGGGCCGCCCCCCATGCCGCCCGCCGTCGTCTCGTAATAGGTGAAGGCGCGGCCCGTGCGCGGGTCCCGCCCGCCCACCAGCACGTTGTTCATCGTCCCTTGGCTCGCCGCGGGCGTTCGGTCGGGAAGCGCCTGCGCAAGGCAGCCGAACAGCACGTCGGTGATGCGCTGCGACGTCTCGACGTTGCCCCCGCTCACGGCGTGCGGAGGGTTCGCGTTCACCAGCGAGCCGGACGGCGCGTCCACCCCCACGGCGCGCCGCACGCCGTCGTTCTGCGGCATATCCCCGCCGACGACGCAGCGCACCGCGTAGAGCGCCGCCGATTCGGTGACGGCCAACGGCGTATTCACGCAGCCCTCCGTCTCCTGCGCCGTGCCCGTGAAGTCGAAGGTGACGTAGCCGTCGGCGATGCGCGCAGTGCAGACGATGGGCTTGGGCTCGCCGCTCACGCCGTCGTCGTCCATCGCGTCCTCGAAGCGGTACGAGCCTTCGGGCGCGGCGCGCAGAGCGGCCCGCGTGAGCGCCTCGGCGTAGTCCAGCAGCGCGGCCATGTGCTCGTGCACGACGGCCAAGCCGTAGCGGCGCGCGAGCGCCTCGAGGCGGCGCTGTCCCGTCCGCACCGCCGCCAGCTGCGCCGCGAAGTCGCCCTGGCGCTCCTCCGGCGTCCGCGTGTTGCGGCATATCAGCGCCATCAGCGCGTCGTTCATCACCCCCCGCTCAATGAGGAGCAGCGGCGGGATGATGACCCCCTCCTGCACCAACTCCGTCGCCACGGGCAGCGACCCAGGCGCCATGCCGCCGATGTCGGCGTGGTGGCCGCGATTCGCCACGTAGCCGGCCAGCTCCCCGTCTACGAACACGGGCGCGATAAGCGACACGTCCGGCAGATGCGTGCCGCCCAGGTAGGGGTCATTCAGGATCGCTACGTCCCCCTCGTTGAGTCCCAGGTGATCGAGAGCGGCGCGCACGGAGGCGGTCATAGCGCCGAGGTGGACGGGAATGTGAGCGGCCTGCGCCGCCATCGCGCCCTTGGCGTCGAACACGGCGCAGGAGTAGTCGCGCCGCTCCTTCATATTCGCCGAATAGGCGGTGCGGCCCAGCGTTACGCCCATCTCGTCCGCCACCGACCCCAGCAGGTTGCGCCACAGTTCGAGGGAGACGGGGGTGACGGCCATCAGCGTCCTTCCTTGCGCGTGAGGATGATGTTCTCCAACTCGTCCACCTCCGCCGCCCAACCGGGCGGCGCGACGGTCGTCGAGTCCATCTGCGCCACCAGAGCCGGGCCTTCGAAGGCGTGGCCGGGCGCGAGGTCTTCCCGCGCGTAGACCGGCGTCTCGCGCCAGCCGCCGTCGAACCACGCGCGCGCCGTGCGGCGCGGCTGAGGCGCGCCCTCAACGCGGGGGCGGCGCTCGAACGCCAGCGGCTCCGCCGCGACCACGGCACGCACGCGGGCATTCACCACCTCCACGGGCGCGTTCGGGTTGCTGTAGCCGAACCGCCGCCCGTGCGCGGCGTGGAACGCCTCCGCCACCGCCGCCAACAAACCATTCGCATGCTCAACTTCCGGGCGCTCCAACGCGAGCTCGTAGGACTGGCCGACGTACCGCGCATCCATCCGCTGCTCGACGCGCACGGAGGCCGGGTCGATGCCCTCGGCGGCCAGTTCGCTCTTGCCCAACGCCTCCAGGGCGGCGAACGCATCCTCCACTTTCGACGCGTCGTCGGCTTGGCGCGCCATCACTGTCCGCGAGTAGTCGCGGATGGTGTCGCCCGCCGCCGCGCCCAGCGCCGACAACACGCCGGGGCGCCTGTCGACGAACACGGTTGCGATGTCCAGCGCCTCGGCCAGTTCGCACGCGTGCTGCGGCCCTGCGCCGCCGAAGGCGACGAGGGCGAAGTCGCGCGGGTCAAAGCCGCGCTCGAGGCTCACCGCGCGCATCGCCCGCTCCATCACCGCGTTGGCCACGCGGACTACGCCTGCCGCGGCCTCCTCGCGGCTCATCCGCCCCGCAGAGGCGAGGCCGTCGATGGCGGCCTGCGCGCGGCCTACGTCGAGCCAGGCGCGGCCCCCGAGGAAGTCGTCAGGCGACATGCGCCCCAGCACCAGGTTAGCGTCCGTTACCGTCGGCTCCTCGCCTACGCCGTAGCACGCCGGGCCCGGGTCCGCGCCCGCCGACTCGGGGCCGACGCGCAGAGCGCCGCCCCGGTCGAGGCGCGCGATGGAGCCCCCGCCCGCCCCGACCGTCTCGATGTCGATGGCCGGCACGCCGATGGGCAGGCCGCCCACGCTGTGGCCGGTGGACATCTGCGCCTCACCGGGGCAGAGCGACACGTCCGTCGACGTGCCCCCCATGTCAAGCGTCATAATCTCGCGGTATCCGGCGGCCTCGGCCACCATCCGCGCGCCGATAACGCCACCCGCCGGCCCGCTGAGGATGGTGCGCACCGGATGCGCCCTCGTCAGTCCCACGGGCGCGCTGCCTCCCGACGACTGCATGATGGTGACCTTGCGTCCCGCGCCCTCTTCCAGTCGCCGCAGATAGCCGTCCATCACCGGGCCGACGTAGGCGTTCACCGTAACGGTGCTGGTGCGCTCGTACTCGCGGAACTCCGGGAGCACGTCCGACGACAGGGACACGAAGAGGCTGTCTTGCCGCGCGAGGGCGTCGCCGAGCATCCGCTCGTGCTCCGGGCGCAGGAAGGAGAAGACGAGGCTCACCGCGACGGCCTCGGCGCCGAGCTTGCGCACTTCGCGCGCGACGCGCTCCGCCTCGGCCTCGGTCAGTGCGAGCGCCGGCGCGCCATCCGCGCCGACGCGCTCCGCCACCCCCAGGCGCAACTCGGCGGGGGCGAGGGGCACCGGCGCCTCGTACTCCAGCGCGTAGAGGTCGGAGCGCGCCTGGCGGCCTATCTGCAACAGGTCTTCGAACCCGGCCGTCGTCACAACCGCCGTGCGCGCGCCACGCCGTTGCAGCAGCGCGTTGGTGGCGACGGTCGTCCCATGCACCACCTCCGCGTCAGGCGGCGTCTCTAGCGCTCGGATGCCCTCCACCGACGCGAGCGACGGGTCGGACGGCGTGGAACGCGTCTTGAAGACGGTGACCCGCCCCTCGCGCAGAAGGACGAAGTCGGTGAAGGTGCCACCCGTGTCGATGCCTAGCAGCGTCCGCGCCATGCGCGCCTAGTCCGCCAGGTCCCTGTGGGTCAGCAGGAAGTCCATGAGCGCGGCGTTGAACTCATGCGGGCGTTCCATATTGGAGAGATGCCCCGCCTTCTCAATCACCACCAGTTGCGACCCGGCGATGCGCTCATGCATCTGGCGCCCTATCTCCGGCGTCGTGAGGCGGTCGTCCTCGCCGAAGATGAGCAGCGTCGGAACGGCGATGGTAGCCAGGTCAAAGGTGAGCGGCTGCTCTCCCGACGCGGTGATGGTCTTGATGTAGGACTCCTTGTGGAGCGCCGCCATGCTCTCCACGAGGCGGTCAAACGCCTCCCGCGGCGACTGCTTGCCGATGAGCGTCTCGGCCACCGGCGGCGCCATCTCGCGCGGCGTCTTGCCCGCCAGCAGCGGCCCGACGCGCAACTCAACGAAGCGCTTGCGCTGCTCCGGCGTCAGCTCGCCCCCCGACCACATCGTGTCCACAAGCGTGAGCGTCGCCACGCGGTTGGGGTAGAGGCCGTAGAACTCCTGCGCGATGCGCCCGCCCATCGACAGCCCCACCACGTGCGCCTTGCTCGCGCCGTAGTGGTCGAGCACGCGGGCCAGGTCGTGGCCGTAGTCGGCGTACACCAGCGGCCCGTCGTAGTCATCCGACTGGCCGTAGCCGCGCGCGTCCCACGACATCGCGGTGAAATGCTCGGCGACGGTCGGCAGCTGGTCGTGCCAATTGGTGCGGTTCCCGCCCACGCCGTGCAGGAAGACGACCAGCGGCCCCTCCCCCATCCGGTCGACGGCGATGCGCGGGGCGCCGGGCGTCCACTCCGTCGTCCACGGCGTCTCGGGCGGTTTGGTCGGCGCGATGGTCATGCGGCTCCTCCTTTGCCTAGCGCGGAGGATACCAGCGCTCTTAGTGCGCGCGCAGCCACTCGTCCGTCAGCGCGATGATGCGGCTGACGTGCGGCTCTTCGTACACCTCGTAGTGGGTGAGACCGTCCAACCGCTCCAACCTCTTCGGCTCGCCCGCCTGGTGGTGCATCGCGGCGACGCCGTCGAAGGGCGTGACCGCGTCGTGCTCGGCGCCGATGAAGAGCGCCGCGCGGGGCGCGATGCTCCGCGCGGCCTCCATCGGTTTGAACGCCATTAAGCGGGCCACCGATTGGAGGGTGAGGTTGGGCACGCGCGCGTCGCCGATGTCTCCCACCACCCTGGCCCGCACCGACGACGACGCCGGATCCGCCCTCGATATCTCGCCGCGGCTAACCAACTCGGAGCGCGCGCCGCGCACTACCCGCGCCACGTCCGCCTCCACCCGCGCCTTGAACGCCGCCCAATCGGCGTCCGAGCGGCCCGCGCGCGCCATCCGCTCCCCGTCGCCGAAGCCCACAACGCTCACCACGCAGCGCACACGCGCGTCGTCCGCGCCCGCCCGCACCGCCACGCCGCCGCCGATGCTCGCACCGAACAGCGACACGTGCTCCGGGTCGATGCCCGGCTCGGAGGCCATGAAGGTGACGGCGTCGCGCGCGTCGCGCACCCACTCCATGGGGTAGAACCTGCCGCGTTCACCGTCGCTCGCGCCGAACCCGCGATGGTCGAAGATGAGCGCCGCGTAGCCCAGGGCGGCGAAGCGTTGTGCGATGCAGGGGAAGCCGAACGCCTCCTTGCGGCCAATCGCGCCTTGGCACATCACGATAGCTGGGCAGCCTCCCCGCGCGAGCGCGTCCGGAGTGAAGAGGCGCGCGGCGAGGCGCAAGCCGTCGCTGTAGAAGGCGGTCTCGCGCTGCATCGCGCCGGACAGGCTACGAGGCGCTCTCTAGCCCGGTCAAGGCGCAGCGCTCAGCGCGCGTCCGCGATTGCCCCGCGCCGCGCAGTCGGCCACAATAGCCGCTGAGCGCGCCTTTGGCGCCGCGGGAGAAGCCTTATGACCCAACGCCCGACCGGCGCGGCCTACAGCGTCACCGTTCGGCTCGAATACGCTAACTCGCCCGGCGCCCTGGGCCGAATCACCTCCGTCATCGGCGAGGGCGGCGGCGACATCGAGGCGGTGGACGTCGTGAATTCGACGCGGCAGAAGATGCGCCGCGACATCACCATCAACACCCGCGACACCCACCATTCGCAGGAACTCATCGCCGCCCTGCGCAAGATTCCGGGCGTGCGCCTGGTCAACTACTCCGATCCCACCTTCCTGCTGCACCTCGGCGGCAAGATTCACGTCCAGTCCAAGACGCCCCTGCGCACGCGCAACGACCTTTCCCTCGCCTACACTCCCGGAGTTGGGCGCGTGAGCCGCGCCATCTACGAGCGCCCCGCCGACGTATGGAGCCTCACCTCCAAAGGCCGCACCGTTGCAGTGGTGAGCGACGGCTCCGCCGTGCTCGGCCTCGGCAACCTGGGCCCGGAGGCCGCCCTGCCCGTGCTGGAGGGCAAGGTGATGCTCTTCCGTGAGTTGGCCGGAGTGGACGCTTGGCCCATCGCTCTCGCCACGCAGGAGCCGGAGGAGATTGTCGAGACGGTCAAACGGATCGCGCCGGGGTTCGGAGGCGTCAATCTGGAGGACATCTCCGCGCCCCGCTGCTTCGACATAGAGGCGCGCCTGGCCAACGAGCTGGACATCCCCGTCTTCCACGACGACCAGCACGGCACCGCCGTCGTCGTGCTCGCCGGGCTGTACAACGCGGAGCGGCTGACCGGGAAGCCGCTGCACGATATGCGCATCGTGATGGTCGGCTTGGGCGCGGGCGGAGTAGGCACGGCGCGGCTGCTGACCGCGGCGGGAGCGCGGCGCATCATCGGCTTCGACAAGGGCGGCGCAATCCACCGCGGCCACGACTACGGCGCGAACTCCGGCCACCGCTGGATCGCCGACAACACCAACCCCGAAGGCTACGTAGGCGATCTGGCCGGGGCGCTGGAGGGGGCGGACGTGTTTATCGGCCTATCGGGGCCGGGCATTCTTCCGCCGGAGGCCGCCGCCAAGATGTCGGATGACGCGGTCATCTTCGCGTTGGCGAATCCCGACCCGGAGCTCTTCCCCGACAACGCGCCGCCCAACGTGCGCGTGATGGCCACGGGCAGGTCGGACTTCCCGAATCAGATAAACAACGCGCTGTGCTTCCCCGGCTTCTTCAAAGGGTTGCTGGACGTGCAGGCGCGTGGCGTGAACCGCGAGATGGAGATGGAGGCGGCCAAGGCAATCGCCTCCTGCGTACCGGCGCGTCAATTGAACGAGGAGTACCTCGTCCCCAATCTGTTCAACCGCTCGGTCGCCATCGCCGTCGCTAGGGCCGTGGCGGAAGCTGCGCGCAAGACGGGCCTAGCACGGCGAACGGGCAGGCGCGCGAGCGTGCCGTCCTTCGCCGTCCACCGATGAGGGGCGGCTCTCTAGCCGCAAAAAGAGACGGCCCCACCGCGCTCGGCCTGATTGAAGGCCGAGGCCGCCGGGCCTTGGCTACCGTGCGATGAGGGGCCAGGCGGTCCCGCGGGGACGGCCAGGGCCTCGAGCGGCGTTGCTAGCGGATGCGCGCCGTACGCGTGCCGCAGGTGGGGCAGGTGCCCCGCTCCATCGTGCGGCCGTTCTTGGTCGGCGTCGGGTCGGCCTTGACGTCGCCGGGCACCTTGGCCGCCTTGCACTTGACGCAGTAGTGCTCGTTCGCCTCCATCTTTCTCTCCAGTCTCCCGCTTGGACTTCGGGCGCGGTTATCCTAGCCATCTACGCGCGGGAATCACCCCATCAAGCGCGTAGATTAGGGCGAATCTGCGCGAGGCTACCCGGCCGCCTGCGCCTCCGCAAGGGCGACTTGGCGCTCCTCTTCGGACGCCTCGCCCCGCGCCATGCGGTTGCACATCTCGATGAAGTCGTAGGGATCGACGTCGGGGCGGAACAGCAACGTCGGCTTGTTCGCCCCGTGCCGAGCCTCGAACTCCGTGCCGTGGAGCACCATGCTCTTGTCCTGGTCGTTGAAGCGCCCCTTCTGCATAGGCCGCGCCCACAAGTGATACCAAACCTTGGTGAAGAGCCGGCTCAACGGGTTCTTCGGCCAATGGGCGCTCACCTGGAAGTAGCGGTAGTGGCCCGCGTCCATGGCGATGTACCACTCGTAGTACAGCCCGCCGTGCATCGGGAAGTTGGGGATGCGGAGCAATCCCGGCAGGCGCGTCCCCGACTGGCGGATCTTGCCCGCCACCTTCTTGTGGAAGCCGCGCCCCAGGAAGCGCCACGGGCGTTGGGGCGGCCAGGAGCCGAGCCCTTCGAACTCCACCACCCCGGCGCGCGCCGCGCCCGACTGCTGGTTCGACATCAGGTAGACGCCGTCGTCCGGGTCTAGCTTGAGCTGGTTGTGCACCTGGCGCATGCCGCTGATGCCGAACTGCTTGTGGAACAGGCGCCCTACCGCGTCGCGGTGCAGCATCATCGCGTGGTTGCCCAGGCCCCCCTCGGCATGATAGCGCCAGTTGCCCTTGACCACCTTCCAGCGGTAGTGAACGAGCGTGTCGTCCCGCAGCAGCAGGCGCGGCGCGTCCTCCTCCAACGGCGCGGGGGCGCCGCGCCCCATCCACACCCACACGATGCCCTTGCTCTCCTGCGTCGGGAACATCCGCAGGCGAATCTTGCCGACCACGGGCGAGTCGGGGCCGTCCGTCAGCGCCGCCACACAGGCGCCATTGGCCTCCAGGTCGAACGTCCATCCGTGAAAGCGGCACGCGATGGCCGGAACACCGGGGAACTCCATCTTGCCCAAGGACAGGCGCGCGCCGCGATGGGGGCACTCGTCGATCATCGCGTAGACCTTGCCTTGCGAACGGACGACGGCCAGCGGCTCCCCGCATATCCACAGGCGAGCGGGGCGCTTGCCCACCTCCCGCGAGCCGCACAGGGGATACCAGTAGTTCTTGAATCCCGTCACGGCGCGGTCGTAGGGCGTCTCGCGCCGCTCGTGCCAGGCTCCCCTATTCGTCTGCTGCGTGTCCTGAGCCATAGAGCGCCTCCTCGCCGCCGCGGAGGCATTAGCGTAGAGCGCCGCCCGCCGATGTCAAGCCTATAGCGCCATGGCACCGTCCGTTAGACTGCGGCCAGCACTCCTCGGGGAGAAACACGATGGAAGACGCCAAGCAACGCGCCCAAGAGAAGCTTGACCGCATGCACCGCGACCGCGGCTATCTTATCCCCGTCCACAAGATCATGGTGCAGGCCGACCCCGACTGGGCCGACCGCTACGACGACCTCGTTCACCAGACCTACCTGCGCCAAGGCGCGTTGGACAGGAAGACCAAGGAGCTGCTGCAGTTCGTCGTCCTCGCCGCCTTGCGCAGCGACGTAGACCACATCGCCGACCACGCGCGCCTGGCCATCGAGCACGGGGCTACGCCAGGCGAGGCGCTCGAGGCGTTGGAGTGCGTGCTGATGCCCATGGGCGCTCTCGGCTTCAATGCCGGGCTGAAGGCGTGGGCCAAAGTGACCGGCGTAGAGGAGCTGCAGCCCTCCACCGACGCGAGCGCGCCCGGACGCGCCGCCGACTGAATCCCGCCGCAATGCAAGCCTACGACCCGAGGAGGCGACTATGGCCAATCTGAAAGGCGTCCACTTCATGCTTCCCACGCCCTTCCACGATGACGGCGCGCTTGACCTTGACTCCTTCGACGCGCTGATTGACTGCGCCGCTCAGACGCACTGTGTCGGCGTCGTCTGCCTGGGCGTGATGGGCGAGGCCGCGCGGCTCACCGACGCCGAGCGCGCCCTCGTAACCGAGCGCGTCGTGCGCGAGGCCGAAGGGCGGCTCACCGTCACTGTCGGCGCAACGGGAGCGGCGACGGACGCGGGCGTTCAGCGCGCCCGCGAGGCCACCGACCTAGGCGCCGACGCGCTGATGGTCTCCCCACCCCCTATCCCCAAGCAGAACCTGGACGCTGTCTCCGCCTACTTCCACGCCGTCGCTGACGCCTCGCCGCTCGACCTGGTGGTGCAGGACTACCCCGCTCAGAGCGGCGTCTTCATGTCCGCCGCCTTCATCGCCCGTCTGACGGAGGAACTGCCGACCGCCCATTGGCTCAAGCTAGAGGACCCGCCCACACCGCCTAAGGTCACCGCCGTCCGCACTCTTGCGGGCGACCGCCTGGGCGTCTTCGGCGGCCTAGGCGGCGTCTTCCTGCTGGAAGAGCTCGCGCGCGGCGCATGCGGCGCGATGACCGGCTTCGCCTACCCTGAGGCACTGGTGGAGACGCAGCGTCTGATGGACGCGGGCGACGCGGACACGGCAGCCGACCACTTCTTTCGCTGGTTGCCTCTCATCCGCTACGAGGCGCAGGAGGGCATCACGCTCAGCATCCGCAAGGAGATATTGCAGCGCCGGGGCATCCTCAGCTCGGCCAAGGTGCGCCACCCCGGCGCGGCCATCGACGCGGCGACGCGCGCGGAGATGCACGCCCTCGTTGACCGCATCGCGGGTGAGGCCTAGACGCGCCTTCCCGATAGGTTGCCGACATTGCCTCCCCCACACCATCCCCGGCGGATGAGCGCGTGACGCTGCTGGTATGGCTAGGCGCGGCGTTCGTCCTCGGCTTGTGGACGAGCCGCTGGTGGGAGCACGGCCCCGGCGCCGCGCTGATGTTGTCGCTGGCGGCTGCCGCGTGCGGACTGCTCGCCCGCTCTTTCGGCGTGCGCGGCGCTCTGGTCGGGCTGATGCTGGCCGCCGCCCTGCTGGGCGCGGCGCGCGGCGGCCCCGAGGCGCTAACGGCCTCCGGCGACCTCGTCTTCTCTCACGGCATCCGCGCCGCCGTGTCGGGCGAGGTCGCGGCTATGCCGGAGGTGCACGGGCCGCGCATCCGCATCATCGTGGACGCCGCCTCCGTCAGCGCCGGACGCGCGGAGTGGCAGGCGGAGGGGCGGTTCGTGGCGTGGGTGGAGGGAGCGCCGACGCCTGTGCCCGGCCGCGCTTACCCATTCATCGCGCGCGGCGACCGCATCTCCGTCCGAGGGACGTTAGATACGCCCGAGGCGTTCGAGGGTTTCGACTACCCCGAGCACCTGGCCAGCCAGGACATCGGCTCGGTGATGAGCGGCGCGGAGGTCATGGCGCATGAACCTCGCTCCGCGCCATGGCTCTCCTTCCGCACCCTGGACGGAGCGCGGGCGCGGTTGGCCGCGGCCGCGCGGGAAGCCGTGCCTGCGCCCGCGGGAGCATTAGCGGCGGCGTTGGCCTTCGGCGTGCGCGGCGGGATGCCGCCCGATGCAGCGAACGCTTTCCGCCGGTCGGGAACCGCGCACGTGCTGGCTATCTCCGGGCTGCACGTCGGCTTGGTCCTGGGCGCGAGCCTAGTCGCAGCAGCGGCGGCGGCGGGTCGGCGACGGCAGCTCTACCTCCTTGCGCCGCTGATTGCGACATGGGGCTACGTTGCGCTGGCAGGCGCGCCCGTGTCGGCGCTGCGGGCGGCAATCATGGCCTCGGTGGTGCTGCTGGCCTACGCGACGGGGCGGGCGCCGCGCCCGCTCACCGCATTGGCGTTCGCGGCGGCGGCGCTGCTCGCCTACGACCCCGCGATGCTGTGGAACCGCTCCTTCCAGCTCAGCTTCACAGCTATGGCCGGAGTGCTGTTCGTGGGGCTGCCCGCATGGGAGGCGGCGCAGGCGCACTGGCCTATCCTCGCGCCGAAGCGCGATGCTCCGTGGGCGCGCCGCCTCTTGCGTTGGGCGGCGGCGGCGCTGCTGGTGTCGGCAGGAGCGACGGCGGGGGCGCTGCCGCTGGTCGCTTTCAACTTTGGAAGGGTCGCGATGCTGGGTTGGGCAGCAACGCTGCTGATGCTCCCCGCGCTGCCCGTGCTCATCATCGGAGGCATAGCGACCGGCGCGTTGGCGCTGCTCTGGGCGCCCCTCGGATGGAGCGTCGCGTGGCTTCCGGCGGCTGCCGGGTGGTGGACGATCCTTGTGGCGCGGGCGTTCAACGCCCTGCCCGGCGCGTCCCTTTCCGTCGGCGCCGTCGAGGCCGCGTGGGTCTGGGGTTACTACGCGGCTCTCGCTGCCTTGCTCGCCCTATCCCGGCGCAAAACATGGCTACAGAGCGCCCGCCGCGCCGTGGCGACCACGTGGCGAGGGCCGAGACAAGGCCGGGGTGCGCTTGCGCTGGTTCTTGCCGCAACGCTCCTCGCCGCCGCGCCGTGGACGATCGGCGCGGCGCGCGACGACGACCTGCTCCACGTCCGCTTCCTCGACGTAGGCCAAGGCGACGCCGCCCTGGTCACCTTGCCGTCGGGCGCGTCGGTGCTCATCGACGGCGGCCCCGACCCACGCGTGCTGGAGGCGCTGATTGACGGTGTCCTGCCGTCGCGCAACCCGACCATCGACGTCGCGGTCATCACCCACGGCGACGCCGACCACCGCAACGGCGTGATGGGCCTGGCGCGGCGCGGCAGCGTCGGGCAATTCATTGTCCCGCCTGCCGTCCCCGGCGAGGAGGGAGCATGGCGCGCGGAGCTGGAGAGCCTAGACGTGCAGGCGTCGGCGCTCACAGCGGGGGCGGAGATAACGCTCCCCGACGGCGCGCGCCTTCAGGTGTTGCATCCGCCCTCCCCGCCGATGCTCGGCACGCAGTCCGACGTAAACAACAACAGCATGGTGCTGCGGCTTGTATACAGTGAGGCGAGCGTGCTGTTCGCCGCCGACATCGAGCATCTGGCGGAGGCGTTGCTGGTGGAGTCGGGCGCGCCCCTGCGCAGCGACGTGCTGAAAGCGCCGCACCACGGCAGCGGGACTTCCACCTCGCCCGAATTCCTCACCGCCGTCGCTCCCGTCATAGCCGTCATATCCGCCGGGCAAGCCAACCCCTTCGGCCACCCTGCCCCGGAGGTGGTCACTGCGCTGGAGCGCCAAACAGGTCCCGGCCGCACCTTCATCACCGCTCAGCACGGCCCAATCGAACTGGCGACCGACGGCCATGATTGGTGGGTCGTAAAGGGCGGCGGGCGGTGAGGAGATACGCGGCCATACTCATTCGCCCTGAAGGGAGTCGAAAGGCGAGCGGGTATGGGCGCAGTACCACTCACGTGCTGCGGGAATTCCCCGTCTTGGCCTACCTGACCGCTATGACTACCATTTCTGCCCTGAAAGCTAGCGTAGGCGACACTCTATGCACACCTTCATCGGCGTCGACCTTGCTTGGGCCTCGCACAACGAGAGCGGCATCTGCTGGCTCGAGGGGGCAACGCCCTCGCGCCTCCGCTTCACCCCCCTTGAGGCGGCCCTGCTCGCCACAAAGGGCCTCGCTGGCAGTGGAAGGGCCGATTGTTGTCGCAATCGACGCTCCCCTCCTCTACACCCCTGCGCGGTGGGCAGAACGCAAGGTCGCCCATTGCTTTGGCCGCTACAAGGCCGCGCCTCATCAGGCGCACGCGGCTGTAGCCAAGGGCTATACGGCAGGCATCGATCTTGGGAAGGCGCTCGAAGCGCATGGCTTCACGTGCCATCCTGCCATTCTCCTGGAAGGCGGGCGCGATGGCCAAACTGCCGTCGAGGTCTACCCGCACACTATCCACATGCGCCTCTTCGACCTCTCGGAACGTCTCCCCTACAAGCAGAAGCGGGGCCGCAGCGTCGCCTTTCGTCGGGAGGTGATGCAGCGATATCAGGAGCACCTGCGAGCCCTCGCAGAACGCGAGGCGCCGGGCATCCTCGATCACCCCGGCGTGAGACGCGCCCTTGCCCTTAGCGCCGCCGCAAGCGCGAGGGGCAAGGCCCTCAAACGCCTCGAAGACACGTTGGACGGCCTCACCTGCGCCCTAGCCGCGTGGTTCCTGTGGAAGGAGCCGGAGCGGTGGGAGGTGATTGGCGACTTGAACGGCTACATAGTCGCGCCGCGTGCGGGCGACTAGCTGGGGGAGGCTCCCCAAGGCGCAGGCACCGCCCCCGGTCCTCCTACCAATCCCCCTTCAGGAAGTTGAGCACGTGCGCGTTGTATTCGGCAGGCTTCTCGAAGGGCGACCAGTGGCCGGTGTCCTTGAGGACGACGAGGCGCGAGTTGCGGACGAGGTTGAGGCAGTTGATGCCGATCTCGAAGTGGCACGTCCTGTCGTTACGGCCCCAGATGATCAGTGTCGGCGCCTCGATGTCCATAATCTCGCGGCTGTGGTCGTAGGGGAGGCTCGTGGACTTGGCCCGTGCCTCCACCAGGTCTTGCCGCCCCGTGTGTTGGTGGATGAGGTAGTCCACCAGGTCGTCGGTGATGAGCGACTTGTCGATGATGTGCATGTCAAGGTAGCGGCGGAAGTTCTCCCGCGTGGGGTTCGTGCTCGCCTCCCGCGACGCGATGATGCCCTCCTCCGGCTTGTTCACCATCAGGTACTCGTTGGGGTAGCCGCCGCTGGTGCCGATGTGGCCACCGCCCCAGATGAGCTTGTTGATGCGCTCCTTGAACATGTAGGCGAAGGTGAGCGCCGACTGCCCGCCTTGGGAATTGCCGAGGATGTGGGCACGCTCGATGCCGAGTTCGTCCATCAGCGCCGCCGCCATCTTCGCCTGCACTTTGTGCATCGGCTCCTCGTACAGGATCGGCCCCGTCTTCGCGTAGTTCGGCAGGTCCATCGCGATGCATCGGAAGTGCTCCGACATCTCGGGGAAATTCTTGTGGAAGGTGACCCACGCCGTCGTCCCCGGCCCGTAGGAGTGCAGCATCACCAACGGGTCGCCCGATCCGATGTCGTGGTAGTGAATGGTCGTCCCGTACGCCTGAACCGTCTTGCTGGTGCCCTCTTCCGTCAGCGCCGCCGTCGCGCTCATAGCCATGCCTCCTTGCTCCGCGTGCGTTGGCAAGAGCCTACCCTCTCGCGGCCCGCGCGTGAAGCCGCCGCCGCTAACCCACCGTTGTCCTCCGAACCGCGCGTCCCTCGAACGCGGGCGCACGGCGTGCGGCTGTGCTAGGCTGACGGCATGGAGCAGAGCTACGAGCGCATCAGCGTCCAGCCGATAGCGGGGTCGCTCGGCGCGGAGATCAGCGGCGCGTACATCGGCGAAGGGCTCGACACGGCGGCCATCGCCGAGATTCGCCGCGCCCTGCTGCGCCACAACGTCGTCTTCCTGCGCGACCAGCACGTCACTTCCGCCCAGTACCTCGACTTCGCCACCCAGTTCGGCGAAGTGAGCGAGTATCCGTTCCTAGAGGGGCTGCCCGACTACCCCGACATCACACCGGTCATCAAGCAAGAGGACGAGACGGTCAACTTCGGTGGCATCTGGCACACCGACACCAGCTACCTCGAGCGCCCGCCCATGGGCACGATGCTGTTGGCGCGCGAGGTTCCCCCATTCGGCGGCGACACGCTCTTCGCCAACGCCTACGCCGCGTACGACGCTCTCTCTGACGGCATGAAACGCCTGCTGAGCGGCCTGCGTGCCGTCGCCACATCCGCCAAGGCGGACACCTCGCGGACGCGCGAAGACCTGATACGCGACTTTGGACGCAAGGAGGCGCGGCCCGAGTACACGGCGGAGCACCCCGTGGTGCGGACGCACCCCGAGACGGGGCGCAAGGCGCTGTACGTGAACATCGCGCACACGGCGCGCTTCGCGGATATGACGGAGGAGGAGAGCGCGCCGCTGCTGCGCTACCTGCACGAGCACCAGGTGCGCCCCGAGTTCACCTGCCGCTTCCGCTGGGAGCCGGGCTCCCTCGCTTTCTGGGACAACCGCTGCACGCTCCACAACCCCGTCAATGACTACGACGGCTACCGCCGTGAGATGCACCGCATCACCCTGCGCGGCGACATCCCGTCGTAGCGCGGGCGCAGCGCCCGCCGTCACCTAATCCCAGCGGGTCTGCGGCTTCTCCTCCAACTGGCCATCCACGTAGAGGTCCACCTTGCCTTGGGGGAAGCAGAGGTGGTTGGCGATGGGGGCGCAGACGGGCGTGGGGTAGCGGTAGAACCAGGCGAGATTCTCCACCGTCTCACCCCCGGCGGTGACGTTGTAGTAGTGCGCCTCGCCCTTGTAGGGGCACTGCGTGACGTGGTCGCTGGACGACAGGGCGCCCGGCGCCACGTCCGACTTGGGGATGTAGAAGCGGCGGGGCAAGCCCGTCTCCGTCAGGAGCACGGCGCGGGTGGTGTCGGCGAGCGTCTCGCCGTTGAGCACCACCTGCACGCGGCGCGAGGTGGGAAAGGCGTCCACCCGCTTGTATGGGTCTTTCGCGTGGACGAACACCTCCTCGTCCTCCTCGTACCACGCGTCCATCTTGTTCCAGTAGAAGGCGACGTAGTCGCGGACATCGACCGTCCCCTCCAACGGCTCGGGGTAGTTCCAGACCGCGTTGACCTCTTCGCGCTCGCCGACCTTGACGCTCCAGTACCGAGCGTCTCCCTTGATCGGTCAGTGTGTGTTGCGGTCGGTGGCCTCCATCAGGTCCATGCGCACGTCGCCCATCGGGAAGTAGTAGACAGGCAGGTGCTTCGTCTCGTGCATCAGCAGCACGGCGTCGCTGTCGGCGATGGTCTCGCCACCGAACAGGACGCGGACGCGGCGGTTGACCAGCTCCATGAAGGCGCGGTGCTCGTTGACCTCGGCGGAGCCGGTCTTGTGGGCTTGGAAGGCTTGGGTCACGGTCGTCTCCTTTCGCCCGGCGCTGGACTCGACTCGCCCACCGTACCACCCTCCGCAAGGGCGTGTCGACTGCCGCCCGCCTGCTCCCGGTTGGCCTATCCGCCCCGACGGGCATATAGTGCCCCATGCACCCCAGCGTAAAGCGAGGCAATACCTATGGAATACCGGCAGCTAGCGGACACCGACCTCCACGTCTCCGTCGTTGGGCTCGGCGGCAACGTCTACGGCCCCCCGCGCCTCGACCAGGAGCAGACCGTCGCCAACATCGACCGCGCCCTGGAGCTAGGCGTGAACTTCCTCGACACAGCTATCGGCTATGGCGAGGGCCACAGCGAGACATTCATCGGCAACGCCCTGAAAGGGCGGCGCGGCGAGATGATCATCGCCACGAAGTTCGCCATGCGAAACCGCAAGGAGGGCGTCAGCGTCCGGCAGCACATCCTCGACTCCTGCGACGAGAGCCTGGCCAAGCTGCAGACCGACCACATCGACCTGTACCAGATTCACCAGCCCGACTCGACCGTGCCGGAGGAGGAGATCCTCGAGCCGCTGGCGCAGCTAGTGGAGCAGGGCAAGGCGCGCTACCTGGGCGAGAGCAACTACGGCGCTTGGCGTCACGCCGTCACCAACGCCGCCGCCGAGCGCAAAGGTTGGCCTCGGATGGTGTCCGCGCAGAACCACTACAACATCCTGCGCCGCCATGTGGAGTTGGAGATCCTGCCCTACTGCCGCCGCTTCAACGTCGCCTTTCTTCCCTACTTCCCGCTCGGCGGGGGATTCCTGACGGGCAAGTACCGCCCCGGCCAGGTGCCGCCGCCCGGCTCGCGCGGCGCCGAGGGCAGCGGCATCATCGCCAAAACGCGCAACGAGCGGAACGAGGCCATCCTCGCCCAATTGGAGGCGTTCTGCGCCGAGCGCGGCCGCAACGTCCTCGAGCTGGCCTTCGGCTGGCTCCTCGCGCAGCATGCCATCCCCAGCGTCATCGCCGGAACGAGCAGCCCCGCCCAGATCGAAGCCAATGTGAACGCCGCCGCGTGGACGCTGACGGACGAGGAAGTGGCCGAAGTGAACCGCATCGCCGCGTGGGACGGCTCCGGCGAAGTGGTGGACGGTTCGGCGGGCGGCGTGGGCGCGCGCGCCGGCCTCGCCGCCAACCAGGCCGCGAGGAACTAGCGCGCCGGCGCGCGCCCACGCTTATGCCCGGCCCTCTTCACGGCGTCAAGGTGCTTGACCTGAGCCGGATCCTGTCCGGCCCCTTCTGCACCATGCTGTTGGCCGATATGGGCGCCGACGTAGTGAAGGTGGAGCGACCGCCGGCCGGCGACTTGGCGCGGCGGCTCGGCCCGACGGTGGGCGCGGAGGACACCTCCTACTTCGTGAGCGTGAACCGGGGCAAGCGCAGCGTCGCGTTGGACGTGTTCGACTCCGCCAGGCGCGACGACTTCCTGCGCCTCGTCGAGCGCGCCGACGTGCTGGTGGAGAACTACACGCCGGGCGCTATGGCGCGGGCGGGGCTGGACTACGCAGCGCTTGCGCCGCTGAATCCGCGCCTCATCTACGCCTCAATCTCCGGATTCGGGCAAGAAGGCCCTTACGCCCAGCTCCCCGCCCTCGACGCCATCGTCCAGGGCATGGGCGGGCTGATGAGTGTTACCGGCGAGCCCGGCGGCGAGCCGTTGCGCCCGGGCGTATCCCTGGGCGACAGCCTGGCCGGCCTCTTCGCCGCCCTCTCCATCGCCGCCGCGCTTCATCAACGCAATGCCACCGGCAAGGGCCAACACCTCGACGTCTCTATGCTGGACGGCCAGGTCACGCTGATGGAGAACCCCATCGGGCGCTACTTCGCCACGGGCGCCGTCCCCAAGCCTATCGGCTCGCGCCACGCCGCCGCCGCGCCGTTCCAGACCTTCCGCACCGCCGATGGCTACGTGGTGGTCGCGCTGCTGTCCGACGACCCTGCGCTGTGGCGACGCTTCGCCGAGGCGCTCGAACGCTCAAGCCTGGCCGACGACGCACGGTTCGCCACCAACCGCCTGCGCGTGGAGCATCGCCCTGAGCTGGAGGCTGTGCTCGACGCAGCCTTCCTCGAGCGTCCCACCGCCGAGTGGTTGGAGCGCCTGCGCGGTGCGGGCGTGCCCGTCGGCCCGGTCACCAACGTGGAAGAGTTGACGCGCGACCCGCAGGTAGCGGCGCGGGGCATGATCGTCGAGGTTCCTCACGCCGAGCTCGGCTCTTGGCCGGTAGCCAACACGCCCTTCCGCTTCTCGCGCGCCGAGACGGGCCCCGCCGGCGCTTCCCCCAGGCTCGGCGAGCACACCCGCGAGGTATTCGCCGACTGGCTAGGAGAGTCCGGTTAGCGAGCAACCGCACTCCCCGCTCCGCAACGCGCCCGTCTCCTCCGTTCCACGCCCCTTCCGCGCCGCGCGCTTCTTCTACGGCTGGGTGATCGTGGCGGTCATCGCGCTCTCGCGCATCGCCTCCACCACGCAGCAGAACCAGGTGCTGAGCGTCCTGCTCAAGCCGGTGACCGCCGAGTTCGGCTGGACGCGCTCCACTTTCATCGGCGCCTCCGCCATTGGGACCGTCCTTGGAGGTCTGGCCGCAGTGCTAGTCGGCCCGCTCATCGACCGCTTCGGGCCGCGCTGGGTGGTGTTCATCGGCTTCTTCGCTATGGGCGGTCTGATGATTGCTATGGGCTCTATCCATAGCCTGTGGCAGTTCTACGCCATTCTCATCAGCACGCGTCTCATCCTCCAAGGTGCGCTGAACCTGAGCAACAACGTGGTCATTCCCAAGTGGTTCATCAACCGGCGCGGGCGAGCGTCCGCCCTGGCGGCGATGGGTCAGCGCGTCGGCGCAGGCGCTATGCCCCTGGTGACCGAGCGCCTGGTCGGCGGCCTCGGCTGGCGCTCCGCCATCGTCTCACTTGGCCTTATCACCTGGGGGCTGACGCTGGCGCCAACCGGCGCCTTCTTGCGGCGCCGCCCCGAGGACGTGGGCCTTACGCCCGACGGCGACCTGCGCACGCTGCCCGCCGAAGAGCGCCCCGCGGAGCAGCGCGCGGAGGCCGTGTCCGAGCGCTCTTTCACTCTACGCCAGACGCTGCGGACACGCGCCTTCTACATCCTGTTGGTGGTCGTGAGCCTCAGTACGTTCACCAACGCCGGCATCAACTTCAACATGTACCCCTTGCTGACCGACCGCGGCTTGAGCGACCTCCAGGCGGTTACCATCGTCAGCCTCTGGTCGTACGTCGGCATCCCCACCACCTTGATGTGGGGGGCGCTGGCCGACCGCTTCCCCTCGCGCCTGCTGCTGGCCGCCGTGCTCTTCGGCATGGGCGCGGGCATGGCGCTGCTGACTCAGGTGCAGGACTTCCTGCTGGGCATCACTTTCGCCATCGTTCACGGCTTTTTCTTCTCCGGCTCGCTGCTGCTGTCCAACCTCATCTTCGCCAACTACTTCGGCCGCGCCTCCTTCGGCATAATTCGCGGCTTCGTAACCCCCTTCCAGATGTTCAGCAACGCGCTTGGCCCGCTCACCGCCACGCTCGTCTTCGACACACGCGGCGAATACGCGCTCATCGTGCTCGCGTGGGCGGTGCTGCTGCCCACCCTGGGCGTCGCCACGCTGTTCGCCTCGCCCGTCCGCCGCCCCAACGAACCGACGGGGCGCTAACGCTTGCGCGACGGCGGCGCTATAACCACGCTATGAGCCTCACACCGCGCTTCGGCCTGATCCTGCCCAATCGCGACGTGGCTATGGGCTTGGCAGAGCCCGCAGACTTGCTTGCATTGGCGGAGTACGCCGAGGCGAGCGGCGCGTTCAGCCACGTGTGGGTAGGCGACTCGCTCATCGCCAAGCCGCGCCTCGAATCACTCACGCTCCTCGCGGCCATCGCGGCGCGGACGAGCGCCTTGCGCCTCGGTGTGGCGTGCATGGCGAGCCTGCCTTCCCGCGACCCGCTCCTGTTGGCTTACCAGTGGGCCAGCCTCGACCGCCTATCGGGAGGCCGCCTCATCCTCCAGGCCTGCATCGGCGACACGCCCGACACGCCGGGCGGGCGCGCCGAGTACGCCAACACCGACATCCTCCCCGGCGAGCGCGGCGACCGCCTCGAGGAAAACCTGCACATTATGCGCCGCCTGTGGGCCGAGCCGTCCGTAACCTTTCAGGGCCGCTTCCACGCCTACGACGGCGCCCGCGTAGAGCCAAAGCCCGCACAGGCGCCGCCGCCCGTCTGGATCGCCAGCAGGCCGCGTTCGCTCGACCGCGCGCCCAAGGACGCCGAGCGCTCCCTGCGGCGCGTGGCCCGGCTGGGCGACGGCTGGGTGACGACGGCCAAGAGCGCGAGCGACTTCGCACTCTTCCGTGAGCGCATCCACGGCTACGCGGCCGAGTATGGCCGCGACTTCGCGCCCCTGCCCCACTGCCACTACTACGCCATCGCAATCGGCGCCGACCGCGAGGCGGCGTTGGAGCAGACCAAGGCGTATATGGACCGCTACTACGGCGTCGACCACTCCCGCGCTTACATCGAAGCCTCCACCGCGCTCGGCAGCCCCGCGCATTGCCGCGACGCGATAGCGGCCTACGCCGACGCGGGCGCAACCGACGTGCTGCTGCGCTTCCCGCCAATCGAGACTCGCACGCAGATAGACCGCTTCGTTCACGAAGCGCTGCCCCTGTTCTAGTCCACCGCCCGCCCCTCCTCCGTCCGCCCTGAGGAAACTCGAAGGGCACCCATGTCCCCGTTCGCCCTGAGGGAGCTCGAAGGGCAAACGCAAAGCGCCCCTTAGTGGTACAGTACGTCCACCTTCCGCAGGAGGCCGCTCCGATGGTCGCCACCAAGAAGTACAGCATCATCGACACCGAGACCGGCGCCCTCGACCGCCGTATCTTCGTCGACGAGGACATCTACCAAGAGGAGCTCGAGAAGATCTTCGGGCGCGCGTGGCAGATGATCGGCCACGTCTCCCTCGTCCCCAATCCCAACGACTTCTTCCACACCTACATGGGCGAAGACCCCGTCATCCTCACGCGCGACAACACCGGCCAACTCCACGCCTTCCTCAACATGTGCCGCCACCGGGGCAACCGCATCGTGCGGGCCGACGAGGGCAACGCCAAGAACTTCATGTGCACCTACCACGGCTGGACGTTCTCCAACGATGGGCGCCTCGAACACGTCCCCGGCGTCTCCGAGGCGTACTACGACGACCTGCCGGTGGACGAGTTGAGCCTGGTCGAGGCGAAGGTGGACACCTACGCGGGCATCGTGTTCGCGACGTGGGATCACGAGGCGCCGAGCCTGGAGGCGTACCTAGGCGACGCGCGCTGGTACCTGGACACCGCATTCAACCGACGGGCAAGCGGCACTATTGCCGTCGGCCCGATGAAGTGGTTGGAGCCGTGCAACTGGAAGACGCCGGTGGACAACTGCTCCGACAACTACCACGTGCCGGTTACGCACCTGTCCAGCATGATCGCGCAGGAGAAGGTGCAAGGGCGCGGGCGCGTCACCCAGGAGCGCCAGTTCCTCAACAGCAACTTCAACCACATGTTCGTCAACGGCCACGCGCTCACCACGCAGGAGTTGGACGACGATAACGAAGACTCGCCCCGCTACTTCCACGGCGTAACGCAGGACAACGTCCACCAGTTCCGCGACTGGCAGCGAGAGGCATTGGAGCACGTGGAGGAGCGCCTAGGCACCTACCGCGCCCGCAAGCTGAACCTCACCAACCACAGCCTCTTCCCCAACGGGGTGCTCGGCTTCCGCCTCGCCCTCCCGCGAGGCCCGTTGATGACGGAGTTCTGGCACTTCGTCGTCTATGAGGCGGACGCGCCGGAGGTCATCGCCACGGCGTTGCGGACGGGTCACGGCAACAACAACGGAGCAGCGGGCCTGTTCGAGCAGGACGACATCGACAACTGGCGGCAAGTCAGCCTCTCCGCCGTCAGCCCCATCGCGCGCAAGTACGCGCAAGACCTCTCGATGGGCGTCGGCCGCGTCAATGGCGCCAGCAAGCTCCCGGGCGAAGTGTCGGAGCGCTACATCTCCGAGAACAACCAGCGCAACTTCTACCGCCGCTGGGAGGAGTTCATGAACGCGGAGAGCTGGGCGGACGTCCCCCTGGACCCTATCACGGCGGAGTTCGAGGGCACGGCGACTCTGCACGGCTAGCGGAGCGAACAGCTCCGGCGAGCCCAATGCGAAGGCCCTGCCAACTTGCGTCGGCAGGGCCCGGCAGACCCTCTCCTCGTGGCGCGATTTAGAGAGGATCAGGAGGAGGGAGTTAGGAGCCGCCGCTGCCGCAGGGGAGACGCGGTCCTCGGTTAGGAGGGAACGCGGGCTAGGCTCCCGGCGTATTCGGTTGTAGCGCCGCCTGCCCCTGGGCCTCGTCTTTCTGGCGGGCCCAGGGGACAGCGCTCGGATTCTTGCCGCGCGGTCGGAGGCATCTTCCGCGCGGCTTTAGGAAGTCGATTGTTAGAGCTGCTCGCGCTGGCCTGTCCTAAGGAAGGGAGGCAGGTCGAGGTCGCTCTCCTCGCCCAGCGCGTCGCGCAGGAACTCGGAGATGGCGTCGCCTGGCATGGCGCCCGTCTCGACCGCGGGGAGGCCGGTGGCGATGATGGTTACGCGCACCTCGTCCTCCATCTTGAGGTCGGGCACCATGCCGAAGATGATGTTGGCCTCCGGGTCGACGACGCGGCCAATGACGTTGGCCGCCTCTTGCACCTCGCGCAGTGTGAGGTCGAGGCCGCCGGTGATGTTGAAGAGCACGCCGCGCGCGCCCTCGATGTTAACGTCAAGCATGGGGCTGTTGATGGCGTTCTTGGCGGCTTGCACCGCGCGGTTCTCGCCCATAGCCGTCCCGATGGCCATCCACGCCGGACCGGCGCCGCTCATAATCGTCTTCACGTCGGCGAAGTCCAGGTTGATCTCGCCCGGGACGGTGACCAGCTCGGCGATGGACTGCACGCCTTGGCGCAGCACGTCGTCCGCCACCTTGAAGGCCTGGTCGGCGGTTAGTTCGGCGTCGGCCAGGTGGGTGAGGCGGTCATTGGGGATCATGATCAGGGTGTCCACCTTGTCCTTCAGCAGGGCGAGGCCGTCCTCGGCGTTCTTGGCGCGCCTGCGCCCCTCGAAGCCGAAGGGCTTGGTGACGACAGCGATGGTGAGGGCGCCGGTGTCGCGCGCCACCTCGGCCATGACGGACGCTGCGCCGGTGCCCGTGCCACCGCCCATGCCGGATGCGATGAACACCATGTCGGCGCCGCGCACCGACTCGTATAGCTCTTCCCGCGATTCCTCCGCAGCGGCGCGGCCGATCTCCGGGTCGCCGCCGACACCGAGCCCCCGTGTGAGCTTGTCCCCGATGCGGATCTTGACGGGCACATCCAGCCGCAGTAGGTGCTGGGTGTCGGTGTTGACAGCCAGGTACTCCACGCCCGGCACCCGCTCCTTGTACATGCGGTTGACGGCGTTGCAGCCGCCGCCGCCCACGCCAATCACCTTCACTTGCGCCATGCCGTCCGCCGACAGCAGGTTGCTCGTTCCCATCGACTCCATCATTTCTGCTCTCCCTTCGGGTCGGATAGACCGTAACGCGTGGTTTGTGTTTGGTTGCCCCGGCGCGCCGGGGCGTTGGTTCTACGCCCGCGCCTCCGCGGGCCCGCGGAACATCAAGCGCGCCATCCAGCTCCGCAGGCGCTGCTGAACCGACGGCGAGACGGTGATGTCTTGGGCGACCGCGCCGGCGTGTCGGCGGCGGATGCCCCACAGCAACAGGCCGACCCCTGTTGCGAACTTGCTGTCTTCGAGTTCGAGCGGTACGCCCAGAGTGGCGGAGGGCGCGCCGAGGCGCACGGGGCAGCGCCCGTAGTCCAAGGCCACCTCCACCAGGCCGTGCAGGTTGGAGCAGCCGCCGGTAAAGACGATGCCGCCCATCGGCACGCGCTTGAAGCCCGCCTCGTTCACCTTGGCCAACACCATCCGCACTAGCTCGACGGCGCGGTCGTGCAGGAGGCGGTTGACGCGGTCGAGAGGCACGGTGCGCGGCGGGCCGCCGTCGACCCCTTGCAGCTCCACCTTACGCCAGCGGTCGCCGTTCTCCACCAGCGCCGAGCCGTACTTCACCTTGGCCTCTTCGGCCATCGCGGGCGCGAGGCCCATGCCTATGGCGATGTCGTTGGTGAACTGGTGGCCCGCGATGGGGAGCGCCGACGTGTACCAGACGGCACCCTCGTGGTAGATGGCGATGTCGCTCGTGCCGCCGCCGATGTCCACGAGCACTACGCCGCCCTGGCGTTCGTCGCCCGTGAGCACGGCCTCCGCGCTGGCCAGGTGCTCGAGAATCATCCCGCGCACCTTCACTCCAGCGCCGCGCACTGCGCGCGCTACGTTGTCCAACTGGGCGCTCTCGCCGACCACTACGTGGGAATCGACGCTGAGGCTGCGGCGCGCGGAGAGGCCGACGGGGTTGCGAACGCCGGGCGTGCCGTCCACGAGGTAGGCGCGGGGGATGACGTGGACGACGCGCCGACGGTCGTCGAGGCCGCCGCCAGCGACGGCGGATTCCAGCACGCGGTCGACGTCCGCCTCGGTAACGGCGTCCGTACGGTCTTGGAAGTCGAGGCTGGAAGCGGCGTTCGTGCAGGTCAGATGCGCGCCGGTGATGCCGACGAAGGCGGGAGGTAGGCGCTTGCCCAGCATCTGCGCCGCGTCCCGCACCGACTCGCGGATGGAGTCGGTCAACTCTTCCGCGCCAACCACCAGACCCTTGCGCATGCCCATAGAGGAGGCGTAGCCGATGGCCACTACCTCCATCGCGCCGGACGGCGAGACCTTGGCGACGAGCGTCGCCACCTTGGTCGTGCCGACGTCGATGGCGGCGTAGAGCTTTCCGTTACCGGGCATGGATCTTCTCCGCCACGCGCAGCTTGGCGCTTCGGCTGCGGCGGTTTCGGCTCGCCTCTTCAGCGGAGGGCCTAATCACCTTGCGGTTGACGGCCTCGAGGCGCTCGTCCGTACGCACGAACTCCTTGACCATGCGGTCTTCCAGCGAGTGGTAGGCGATGGTGACGAGGCGGCCGTTGTCGGCTAGGATGTCCGCCGCGCCGCGCAGGCCGGCCTCCAGCGCCGCGAGTTCGCCGTTGACGGCGATGCGGAGCGCCTGGAAGGTGCGCGTCGCGGGGTGGGTGCGTCCGCGGCCGTAGCCCGCTGAGCGGCGCACCACGTCGGCCAAGCGGGCGGCGTCGGCGATGGGCCGTGCGGCGACGATGCCCCGCGCGATGCGCCGCGAGCGCGGCTCCTCGCCGTACTTCCAGAGCAGGTCGGCCAACTCCTGCTCGCCGAGGCCATTCACCAGGTCAGCGGCCGTCCGCTCCTCGTCCGGGCCGAAGCGCATGTCCAGCGGGCCGGGGCGCTGGAAGGAGAAGCCGCGCTCTGCGCCGTCGAGCTGACGGGAGGAGAGGCCCAGGTCGAACAGGATACCGTGGGCGGGGGCGAAGCCCTCCGTCTTGGCGACGCATGCGACGCGGGCGAAGTTGGAGCGCACCATGCGCACGCGCCGGCCAAAGGCCGCAAGGCGGTCTTCCGACGCGTTCAGCGCCTCAGGGTCGGCGTCGAGCGCGAGCACTCGGCCGGTCGGGGCCGACGCCGCGAGGATTGCCGCCGTGTGGCCGCCGTCGCCCAGGGTGCAGTCGACGAAGGAGCCGCCTGCGCGTGCGCGCAGGCCTTCGACCGCCTCCGCCGACATGACCGGGTCATGGCGCTTGCCGCTGTGCATGGGTTGCCTCGGCTGCGAAGTGGGCGGGAGTCCGAGCGAGACCCCTTACCCAAGCCAAAGGCAAACCTAACCATCGTTTGAGAAAAAGACACTTGGCCAGTCAGACGGATTTCAACGACTTTGGCCGCCGGGAGGCGCGCAATGCCGCCGCCAAGGGCGCTCTTTACGGCGGAGAATGCACAAATCCTTGTGCTTTCATCTAGTACAAGTACAAGAGTTATACGAAACTTCAGCCTGGAACCGCCGCCGCCCGCTAGGCTGCCGGGACGGCCTGCGGACGCGGGTCGATGGGCACGGCGTCGGCCAGGCCGACGGCCTGCTCGAAGAGCGCCGCGGCGGAGATGAGCAGGTCTTCCCTGCCGCGCGGCGCCATCAGCTGGACGCCGACGGGCAGCCCCTCCTTGGTGAAGCCGACGGGGACGGCGATGACGGGGCAGCCGGTGAGCACCAGCGCCGAGCACATCACCAGCCATGAGATGTAGTCGTCGAAGTGCACGCCGTCCACGTCCGTCACGTAGCGCAGCTCGGCGTCGAAGGGCGGGACGATGACCGTGGGGGCGACGAGCAGGTCGTAAGTCTGGAAGAATTCGACGGCGCGGTAGAAGAAGGCGGCGCGGGCGCGCTCCGCCTTGGCTACGTCCTCCGCCGTCTGCTTACGGCCCGCCTCCACATTCCAGTGGATCTCCGGCTTGATGAGGTCGCCGTGCTCTTCGATCACGGGACCGAGGTTGGCGAGGAACTGATGGGCGCGGAGGACGCGGAATACGTCGTTCGCGCCGGTGAAGTCCATCGTGGCCTCGTCCACGCGGGCGCCGATGGCCTCGAAGCGGCCCACGGCTGCGGCGCAGACCTCCCGCACCTGCGCCTGCACGGGCGATATGCCCAGGTCGGGGGTGTAGGCGACGCGGCTAGGCACGACGGGGTTGTCGACGGCGTCCACGTAGGGGCGCTCGGGCGCGGGCATACTGAGGGGGTCAGCCTCACTGCATCCCGCCATCGCGTCGAGGAACAGCGCCGCGTCGCCGACCGTCCGCCCCATCGGGCCGTCGACGGAGAGCGTGCCGAAGGGGTTGTCCTTGGGGCCGGAGGGGACGCGGCCGGGCGAGGGGCGCAGTCCGACGACGCCGCAGAATGAGGCGGGGATGCGGAGCGAGCCGCCTAGGTCGCTGCCCGTGGCCAGCCAGACCTGCCCGGCGGCGAGGGCCGCCGCCGCGCCGCCGGATGAGCCGCCGGAGGTCATGCGGGTGTCCCACGGATTGCGGGTGCGCCCGAACACGTCGTTGAAGGTGGTGGCGCCTGCGCCGAATTCGGGGGTGTTCGACTTAGCAAGCACGATTGCGCCCTTGCGCTCGAGAGCGCCCACCAGCAGGTCTGAGCGCTGAGGCACGCTGTCGGCATAGGCGCGCGAGCCTTTGGTGCTCCGGACGCCGGCCACGTCCTTCAGGTCCTTCACGGCGATGGGCAGGCCGTGGAGGTAGCCGCGAGGCGGGTCGCCGGGCGTCTCGAGCGCGGCGGCGTGGGCGCGGGCGCGCTCGGCGGCGTGGGTGGGCAGCGCGTTAATCGCACCGTCCGTCTCGGCGATGCGCTCCAGCGCCGCGTCGATCAGCTCCGACGACGAGACTTGCTTGCCGCGGAGGGCGCTCACCGCCTCGCGCGCGGTCATCTTGACGAGGTCGTTCACTGGCCTACCTTACCCCTCTGATCGGCGGTGTTCCGGCATTTTTCTGTCCCATTTCGTCTCATTTACGGCCGAGGCGAGGGAGAAAATGGGACGGAGACGGGACGATTCGGGACGGGAATGGGACGATCTGGGACAGGGAGTGGGGCGCTTTGGGACAGGGGCCGGTTTGCCTCGACTTGTGCGAAGCGGCGGGCGGAGGGAAACGTTCGGGCGACCATATGAGAATTATACGCTGCGGGGCCATCGTTTGGGCAACGAGCGAATGTCATAGGGATGGCGGGTCGCGTGGGGGGAACGCCTCCCCCAGCCCTCTCCCCCAAGAGATTAAAAAACCTTTTGTGGGGGATACCCCCACTCCCCCAGCCGAGGGGCTGGCCGGCACCCCCGCGTGAGGAGCGGGATTACGCAAGGGTCTCCCTTCGCGGGGCGAACGGGAGAGGGCGGGAAGAGGGCGTGCCCGGGCGCAAGGGGGACGCCATAGCGCCACTAGGCAGCATGTGGTTAGAATCGAGGCGAACCCTCGAGGGAGTGGAGACATGACCGCCGTAACGCGCCTGCTGCCCCGCCGTCTACGCATCTTCCTCCTCGTCGCCGCCGTGCTGGCGGTCGTGGGCTTCTACGCCGGGCCGCTCTTCTCCACCGCGCGGGCGGCGGGGGTGGACAGCGAGACGCAGTACGTGCTGAACACCTTCTCCTTCCTGGTGTGGGGCGCGCTGGTGATGTGGATATGCGCGGGGTTCACGATGCTGGAGGCGGGTTCGGTGCGCACGAAGAACGCCTCGATGATCTGCATGAAGAACATCGGGCTGTACTCCATCGCGGGGCTGGCCTTCTTCGTCATCGGCTACAACCTGATGTACGTGGACGTGAGCACGGGCGGGGTCATCGGCGCGTTCCGCTTCCTCTACGGGCCGGGAGAGGCCGAGAGGGCGCTGGTGGGCGGCGACGGCGGCGCGGTGGGCGCGGTGGTGGAGGCGGGATACTCCACGATGTAGGACTGGTTCTTCCAGATGGTGTTCGTGGCGACGACCGCGTCCATCGTCTCGGGCGCGATCGCCGAGCGGGTGAAGATGTGGTCGTTCTTCCTGTTCACGCTGCTGCTGACTGCCTTCCTCTACCCCATCGTGGGCGCGTGGACGTGGGGCGGCGGCTGGCTCGCCGACATGGGCTTTCAGGACTTCGCATGCTCGACCATCGTCCATAGCACGGGCGGCTGGGCGGCGCTCGCGGGCATCATGATCCTCGGCCCGCGCCTCGGGAAGTTCCGGCGCGACGGCTCGGTGCGGCCCACGCCGCCCTCCAACGTCGTGCTGGTCAGGCTCGGCGTGTTCATCCTGTGGTTCGGGTGGTTCGGCTTCAACGGCGGCTCGCAGCTCGCCTTGGGCAGCGCGCTGGACGTGACGGCGATGAGCCACGTGCTGGTGAACACGAACCTCGCCGCGGGCGCGGGCGTCATGGCCGCAATGGTCGTCTCGCGGCCGCTGCTGGGCCGGATGGACCTGTTCGCGACGCTGAACGGCGCCATCGCGGGGTTGGTCTCCATCACGGCGGGGCCGGACTTCGTCGACCACTATTGGGCGATCATCATCGGCGCTATCGGCGGCCTCATCTGCACGCTCGGCATCAAGCTGATGGAGAAGGCGAATCTGGACGACGTGGTGGGCGCGGTGCCCGCGCACCTGTTCGCAGGCATCTGGGGCACGCTGGCGGTGAGCATCGTGGCAGGCGGCAACTTCGGCGTGCAGCTGCTGGGCGTGGTCGCCGTCGGCGCGTTCGTGTTCGCAGTGTCCTACGCGGCTTGGCGCGTGCTCGCCCTCACTCCGATGGGCCTGCGGGTGGACGCCAACGTAGAGCGCCTAGGCCAAGACGCAGCCGAGCTGCGCATCGAGGCTTACCTCGAGTTCGTGCTGATGCCGGAGCAAGACGACGAGCGGGAGTAGGGGGGGCCGGATCGAAGCGAGACTCTCGCTTTCACGGGAATCTCGCCTCACTTCGGGCACCCGCTCCCCTACCCCACCGCCTCTTTGAAGCGGCGGAGGGCGTCTATGTGGGCGTCGGGGGCGGCTAGGCCGGCGTTCATCGTGTTGAGGGCTGCGTAGTCGGCGCCTAGGCCAGCCCACGTTTCTAGGGCGCGCGCGGCGTTGTCTATGGCGTTGGCGCTCTCTAGGGGGACGCGGCCATCGACGCCGACGCTCGCGGGGTCGCGGCCCTCTTCGCGCACGATCTCGCGGAAGCGGGCTACGTCGTCGGGGGCCGTGCGGTCGGCGCGCTGGTTGAGGATCCAGCCGTCGGCGAGGCGGGCGATGCGGCGGAGGACGCGGTCGTCGTCGCCCATGCCGCTGGCGCCGCCCATCCAGATGGGGATGGGGCTCTGGACGGGCAGCGGATTGATGCCCGCCTCGGGGACGGAGTGCCAGCGGCCTTGGAACGAGACCGACTGCTGCGTCCAGAGCAGGCTTAGCACCTCTACCTGCTCTTCATAGCGGCGGCCTCGGTTGTGGAAGTCTTGGCCTAGCGCCTCGTACTCGACGGCGTTCCAGCCGATGCCGACGCCAAGCCGCAGGCGCCCGCCGCTGAGCACGTCCAGCGCCGCCGCCTGCTTGGCGACGAGGGCGGTCTGACGCTGCGGCAGGATGATGACGCCGGTCGCCAGTTGGATGCGCTCGGTGACTCCGGCGAGGTAGGAGAAGAGGACAAAGGGTTCGTGGAAGGCGTGTTCGAGGCGGTAGCCGCCGCGCCAGTCGGGGCGGTTGGAGGCGTCGGCGCCGAGGACGTGTCGTAGCCGAGGGATTCGGCGGCCTGGGCAAACGCCTTGATGGCGCCCGGGTCAGCGCCAATCTCGGTCTGGGGGAAGACGGCTCCCAATTTCATGCGGCGGCTCTCCTTACGCAGAGTTACAGCAGGATGCGCGAGAGGAACTCGGGGCGGCCCTTGACGCCCGCCTCCAACGCGAACACGCGCCCGCCCGCTGCGCCGTTGTCCTCCTCCGCGTCCGTCGGTCGGCCCGCGGTGGTGAAGTACATCGTGGCGTAGTCGGCGCCGCCGAAGGCGACGCTGGAGACCTTGCGCGCGGGGAAGTCGATGCGCTGCGTTGGGCGTCCGTCGGCGCCGTAGCGGATGCACGACCACCCGTCCCAGCGGGCGCACCACACGTAGCCCTCCGCGTCCACCGTCATGCCGTCGGGATGGCCGTCGTCGCTCGCGGTGTCAGCGAAGACGCGGCGGTTGACGATGGCGCCGGTGGCGCGGTCGTAGTCGAAGAGGTCGATGCGCTGCGTGGGCGTGTCGACGTAGTAGAGGCCGTCGAGGGCAGGGGTGAAGCCGAGGCCGTTGGAGATGGTGACGCCCTCGACAAGTTTGACGATGGAGCCGTCGAGGTCGAGGCGATAGAGCGCGCCGTGGGGGCCGCGCTCGAAGGGCATCGTGCCGCAGAAGACGCGCCCCTCCGGGTCGGCGATAACGTCGTTGAAGCGCGCGGCGGCCTCGTCGGGCAGCGATTCGTGGACGGCGCGGATGCTGCCGTCGGCGCTGAGGACGGCGATCTTGCCGTGCGCCATAAAGAGCAGCAGCGAGCCGTCGGCCTGGAAGGTGAAGCCACCGACGGTCTCGCCCTCGAACACCGTCTCCGGCGCGCCGGACGCGTCGAGGCGGTAGACGCCCTGGCCAGTGATGTCCGTCCAGTAGAGGCGCTGCTCTACGGGGTGCCACAGCGGGTTCTCGCCCAGGCGGTAGGGGTGGTCGACGACGACGCGCGGCTCCATAGCTAGACCTCGATCTCTATCTCCGCTTCGACCTCGACGGGGATGCCGACGGGAAGGGAGTTCATCCCGACGGCGGAGCGTGCGTGGGCGCCTCGGTCGGCGCCCCATAGTTCGATGATGAGGTCGGAGAAGCCGTTGATAACGTTGGGCGTCTGCACGAAGTCGGATGCGCAGTTGACCATGCCGAGCACCTTCAGCCACGCGGCGACGCGGTCGAGGTCGCCGAGCGCCCGTTGGATGCTGCCGAGCATGGCCAGGGCGGTGAGGCGCGCGGCCTCGTAGCCCTGCTAGTCGACGCCCAGCTTGCCCGTCATTGTGATGCTGCCGTCGACGTTCTGCGGGCTGTGCCCCGACACGCAGGCGCGGTTGCCGCGGACGCGTACGGGGGTGAAAGGCAGCTTCATACCGGGGGGCGGTTGCAACGCAGCGGGCAGGGTTAGTCCCATCGCTTCCAGCTTCGCCTCAATCTGGGCCATGGCTCACCTCCTGCGGGGAACCGTATCGTTTCGCCGCGCGCGTGGCAAACAGGGCGCCTCCGTTCACCCTCCGATTCCCCTCAGGGCGAACGGGGGCGAGGGGAGGAATCGAGGCGAGATTCCCGCTCCCCGCTTTCGCGGGGACATGCTTCCGAGACCTTTGCGTAACTAGTCTGTCTCCCCGCCCTCACCCCCAAGAAGATAAGAAATATTTTGTGGGGGATACCCCCACGCCCCCAGCCGAGGGGCTGGCCGCCCCTCGGCACTCCCTGCGTGAAGAGGCCCGGGATCATGCAAGGTCTCCTTTCGCGGCGATGCCGGTAGGGAAGCCGTGGTTGCCGAGAGGGGCGGAGCGCCGTAGAGTGCGGACTACCCCCTCCGCGAGGCTGCCCTATGCGACGACCCAACCCCTTGAAGACGCTGTTCAGCGAAGGCCGGCCCGCGCTCGGCGGCTGGGTCTCCCTGGAGGGGACGCTGAAGACGGCTCGCACGGGGTTCGACTGGGTGCTGATCGACCTCCAACACGGCGCCCTCACGCTGGAGTCGGCGCGCCCGCTGATTCCGGTCATCGAGGCGGCGGGGCCAGTTCCGCTGGTGCGCGTGCCGTGGAACGAGCCGTCCATCATCATGCGGGCGCTGGACGCGGGGGCGTACGGAGTCATCGTGCCGTTGGTGAATTCGCGCGCGGAGGCGGAGGCGGCGGTCGCGGCGACGCGCTACCCGCCGGAGGGGGGCCGCAGCAGCGGGCCGTGGCGCGCGGGCTACAGCGGCATCCGCGATTACGTGTCGTGGGCCAACGACGAGGTCGTCTGCATGGTGATGATCGAGACGCGCGAGGCGGTGGAGCAGGTGGAGGAGATCGTGTCCGTCCCCGGCGTCCACGGGGTGTACGTCGGCCCTAGCGACCTGTCGCTCGCCTACGGGCTGCTGCCTGCGCCCGACCAGGAGGACGCGGCGTGGAACGCGGCCATCGACCGCATCTTGGCGGCGTGCCGCGCGCACGGGGTTACGGCGGGGATAGCGGGCAACGCTCAAGTGGCGGAGAAGCGCTACCGCCAGGGCTTCCGCTTCCTGGAGGTGAGCCGCGACAGCGTGGCTATCCAATCGGGAGCCAAGGCGCACCTTGACCACATTCGCGCCGCCATCGACGCGCCGGGCGGCTAGGCGCGCCCGCTACCCCTCGCTCAGAGGGGCGACGCTGAACACTACCTTGAAGGGGCGGCAGTAGATGACGACCGACCTATAGTCGGCGGCGTCGGCGGGCACCTCGTAGTTCTGGTTGCCCACGTTGCCCTTGAGTTTGGCGAGCTCTACGTAGCCCTGCTCCTTCACCTGCGCCGATGTCTCGGGGTCGGGATGCATGCTGAGGAGCACGCGCATCCTCGAAGCGCAGGACGAGCGCGCCGTTCGGCAAGCGGTAGAGCGTCGCCGTTCCGCTGCCCTTGTGGAAGCTGTCGGCGTCGCGGAACTCCCCGCGGAGCAGCGCGAGAGCCTCGCCCTGCTCCGCCGGCATGGCCTCCGAGGCGCGCTCCTCCACTTGAGAGCGCGCCTCCATGATGGCCTCGGCGTCCTCCATGGTCACGGGCATGCGGACGG
>JAGWBE010000022.1:50527-51049 GCA_021296055.1 Dehalococcoidia bacterium
CGGCGAGGAAGAGGGCGAGCGCAACAAGCGCCGCACGCCCCTTGCCTGTGGTGAACAGCCAACGGAGCAGCGTGTGCATGCTTGCCTCTTCTCGTCAGGCGGACGCCGTGCGTTACGGAGGGAAGCGCGGCGCCGGGGTACGGCGCGCGCTGGGGGCTACCAGCGCCGGGGCTTGTCCTCGCGGGGGCGGGCCTGGTTGACGGTGATGGTCCTGCCGCCGAGGTCGGCGCCGTTGAGGGCGGCGATGGCGGCCTGGGCCTCGTCGTCGTTGGGCATCTCGACAAAGCCGAAGCCGCGCGAGCGCTGCGACTCTCGGTCGATGATGACGGTAGCGGACGCGACCTCGCCGTGGGCCGAAAAGGCCCGGTTGAGCTCGTCGTCTCTGGTTGAGTAGGACAGGTTGCCGACGTAGATGTTCATGCGGCGCTCCTCGTTGATTCTCCTGGGTCTCGCCAAGCGCCGTTCCGAAATGGAGCGAACCGACTGGACTGGCCTCAGAGTCGAATACTAGTATCGCACCCC
>JAGWBE010000023.1 GCA_021296055.1 Dehalococcoidia bacterium
GGAGGCCGATGGTCTTGGCGGGCATAGCCTTGCGGAGCCGCGTGAACGGGAAGGATTGTGAAATGATTCACGCGCCCGTACAAGCCATTCTACCACGCAGGGCCGCCCCGCCCCTGCCCCGTGCGGCCTAGCCCTCGCCCTCGCCTTGCTCCGACTGCCGGAGTTGCTGCCGCCGCAGGAGCCTGAACAGGCCAAAGGCCGCCAGGGCGGTCAGCACAAGGGCGGACACCATCGCGAGGCCTAGCGGGAGGTCATCACGCAGCCATAGCATGAAGGGCAATACGGCAATAACCGCGACGCCTGCGGAGGCCGGGAGCGCCAAGCGCCATAGCCGCTCTTCTCGGCAGGCCGATGACAGCGCGCAGACGGCCAAGCCAATCGCGGGCGCTCCAAGCAGGAATTGGTGCGCGTCAGCGCTCACGGTAGGACCAATATCTACGTTATCGGTGGCGCGCCAAGCACCGAGCGCGATGAAGGCCAGCAGCAAGGCGAGACCACCCGCCGCCAGCCCTTTGAGGCTGGGCTCCGGATATGCCAACGCCACGCCGAAGCTCGTCATAGTCAGAGCCAAGGGCAGCACTGCTGCCCAGAAGCCCCAATAGGAGAGCATCCGCCGCGCCTTGGCGAAGAAGGAAAAGTCGGTAGGCGCGTACCTTCCTACGGCCACCGGCGTCCACTCGCCGTTGGGCGCGCCTACTACAGCTCCCTGGATGCCCATAGCGGCTAGTATGTTGCCGCTGCGCGCGTCGTAGGCGATGCCGTAAGACCTGGTCGCTATGCGCCTATAGCCTAGATGGCTTGTTGCGTCTTCCTGCGCCCATCGGTTGGCGTCTTGCCGGAGATAGGCCGTTGAGTAGACCAACTCCCACTCGAAGTCGGCGTAGACGCGCACGACGCCAGCACCATCAATCGCATAATAGAGGCCTTCCGGCGTTTCGACCCATTCCGCGTTCCGAATGCCCTCGCAAGAGGAATCCGGCTCCCAACTTTACCCTCCGTCATTGCTCCGCCAGGCGTTTGTCTCGTAGGTTCTAGATGTCGCCGCGCAGACCGCGCCGTCTTGTGAGACGCCTACACTCGTGATGCCCGGCGCCTGGAAGTCCGGGCTTGAGGCGACGCTTGCGAGCGCGGCGACGCATGCGGCGAGCAGGCTCCACCGCAGGCGCAAACTCTGAGCGCCGGCGGGAGGCCGGCGCCAGACCGCCAGCGCCGCCCCCAAGCCGATGGGTATCACCAGCGAATCGGCCACGTCCAGCGGCGAGCCCGCCGTCCCGTCCGAGATGAATAGGAGGCCCCGCAGTATCCAATCGTGCACCGGCGCGAAGGTGTTGAAGGCCGCGTACAGCAGAGGCAGCCCGGCGTAGGCGGCGAGGAACGCCGCCCGCCGCCCTGCGGCGCTCCTGCTCGCGGCGAACCCCAGCAGGAAGGCCAGCAGGGGCGGCGCGAACACCATCCAGGCGAAGTCGCTGATCTTGCCGGTTACCCACGGGTGCGGCCAGAACTGCTTGAAGAGGATGTCGTTCACCAGCAGCAGGGCGATGGCCGCAACGGTCGCCGGATGGGTGAGCGCCGACGCGCACCGGTCCGTTTCGCGGGGCAAAGTCGTCACGCCATGGAGCGGTTGCCGACTGCTTATGGAGGACACGCGGTCAAGATAGCAGGCTGACGAAGGCGGCGCTGACAAGCGGGCGCTCGCCGCGCTCCTGCGCTAGGCGGCGCCTTGGAGGGACCAGGGGGAGGCGGCGGTGATGCACACGCTCACGAGTTGGCCGAGCAGGCCGCCCTGCGGCTCGGCGCCGCCGACGTCGAACGAGACGAGCTTGCCCGTGCGCGTGCGTCCCTGCCAACGCCCGTTCTTGCGCCCGTCCGCCAGCACCTCCTGCGTAGAGCCGACGAGGGCAGCGTTGGCCTCGGCGAGGATGACTTCCTGCGCGGCCTCGATAGCCTTGAGACGGCGGCGCTTCTCGTCGGCGCGCACGTCGTCGTCGTAGCGGCGCTGCGCGTAGGTGTTGGGGCGCGTGGAGTAGGCGGCGGCGTGCACCTTGTCGAAGCGCAGGTCGCGCACCATCGCCAGCGTGTCCTCGAACTGCGCCTCCGTCTCGCCGGGGAAGCCGACGATGAGGTCGGTGACCATCGCGACGCCGGGGACGTTCTCGCGGATGCGGGCGACGAGGGCGCGGTAGCCGGCGTTGGTGTAGCCGCGCTTCATCCGCGCCAGCACCTCGTCGTTCCCCGCCTGGAAGGGCAGGTTCACATTCTCCATCACGCGGGGCAGGCGGGCGACGGCGCCGATGATGCGATCGCTCATATCGTTGGGGTGCGAGGTGAGGAAGCGGATGCGCGCGAGTTCGGGAACTCCGTCGTGCACCGCTTCGAGCAGGTCGGCGAGGTCGGGCGCACCGGGCAGGTCGTGGCCGTAGGAATCGACGTTCTGGCCCAGCAGCGTTACCTCTTTCACGCCGCGCGCCGCCAGCATCGCGCACTCGCGCACGAGTTCGTCCACCGGACGCGAGACCTCGCGCCCGCGCCGGTAGGGGATGATGCAGAAGGTGCAGAACTTGTCGCACCCGTGGATGATGGGCACGTGCGTCGTTACGGAGGGATTGCCGGGGACGAACGGGCCTACGCAGCCCTCGGCGTCGATGCCGAGCCGCTCGCCCAGCAGGTCGATGAGAGGCTGGAAATCCTGCGGCTGCATGAAGGCGTCGACGTAGGGGTAGGTTCGGCGCAGGCCGTCCTTCTTGGGTCCGACCATGCAGCCCATCAACGCCAAGGTGCGACCGGGCCGCGCCTCGCGCCACGGCTTCAGGCTGGTGAGCATCCCCACCACCTTGTCCTCCGCGTTCTGGCGCACGACGCAGGAGTTGAGGACGACCACGTCCGCCTCCTGCGGGCGGCGCGCCTGGCGCAAGCCCGCGCCGTCCAGCGCGGCGCTCAGCCGCTCCGAGTCGGCGGTGTTCATCTGGCAGCCGACCGTCCAGACAAAGTAGGCGGGCGCCTCGGCGCCGGGCGCGGGTTCGGGGGCGCGCCCCAGCAACGGCAGGGGCTGCGGCGGCTGGAAGGTGGTAGGCGGCATCGGTTCGTGGAGCGGAGCGGCGGGGCTGGCGGAGGGAATGGGATTCGAACCCATGAGGGAGCTCATCACCCCCAACCCACTTAGCAGGCGGGCGCACTAGGCCACTATGCGATCCCTCCGCTGGCTTCCGATGATAGCAGACGGGCGGCGCGGCGTGGCTGCGCCTGCCAGGCAAGCGCGCAATGCCGGGCTATCGGATATGAGGCCGGATTTAGGCGGTCGCCAGGCCCCGGAGCAGCGAGCGGTGGCAGTGGTTCTCGTCGGCGCACGAGCACATCAGGGTAACGGTCTCGCCTGCTTCGAGGCGCGCGCGGAGCGCCGCGAGCGATTCGATGGAGTCGGGGCGCGCCGCCATCTCGGCGTGGAAGCGGGGGACGTAGTCGTCCCAGTCGATGTCGCCGTTCTGGATGTCGCTGAGCAGTTCGATCGAGGGCGCGAGGCCTTTGTCCCATTGGTCGACGTGCGTCTTGCGAATGCCGCGAGGCCAGCGGCGCATGGTCAGCAGGCGCCAGCCGTCGTCAGGCGCGGCGGGGTCGTAGACTCGTTTGAGGCGGATGGGCATGGGGGCAGTGTATGCGATGGCGGCTGCGTTGCGTCCGTGCGCTAGCCGACGGCGGCGCGCCATCCTCGCGCGCTCCACCAGGGATGTCCCGTAGGGCGCGATGGCGGAGGCAAGCGGGGCTCGAAGGGCGCGTGCGAGAGGCGCGGATGGGCAGGCGATGGGTGAGAGGAGAGGCACCTGCCGTTCCCGTTCGCCCTTCGATTCCCCTCAGGGCGAGCGGAGGGAGGGAGGCGGCGCCGTCTAGCCGCCGAGGGGACAGAAGGGCAGGCCAAGCCGGCGGAGGTCGTTGGTCCCCACGCTCCGCAGTCCAGCGGGCACGCACTCAGTGAACCGGTTATCCCTAATCTCTAGCCATTTAAGATTGAAGAGGTTGCTTAGCTCCGCCGGTATCTCGCCGCTCAACTCATTGCCGTTTAAGTACAGGTCTTCAAGGTTGGAGAGGCCGCCCAGCTCCGCCGGTATCTCGCCGCTCAATCCGTTGCGGTCGAGGTGCAGCCTTTCAAGGTTGGAGAGGTTGCCCAACTCGGCCGGTATCTCGCCGCTCAACCCGTTGCTGCCGAGGACCAGTCGTGTCACTCGACCGTTATAGCCGGTGGTGACGCCGTGCCATGTATCGATGTGCAGCTCACTCAGCCAGTTGGCGTTGTTCGTCCAGTTCGGCCCGCCGGTGGCGTTGTAGAGCGCGATCAGCGTCGACCGTTCCCCCGGGTATTCGGGCGGCGGCGAAGGCGTCGGGGTAGGTATCCACCGCTGGGTCGGCGTCGGCGTGGGTGTGCCGCAGGCGGCTAGGAGCGCGGCGAGGGCGAGCGTGGCCAGGGCGACGCGGTAGGCCCGTTTGAGGGGGATGGGCATGGGCGCAGTGTATGCGATGGCGGTTGCGTTGCGTCCGCGCGCTAGCCGACGGCGGCGGGCGTAGCCGCCTCGCGGTCGGCGAGGAAGGCGGCGTAGGGGGCGTGGGCGGTGTGGCGGGCGTGGCTCTCGGGGTCGCAGGCGGCGCCGATCCACACCTCGCCGTCCTCGAAGCGCTCCTTCTTCCACACGGGGACGACGTGCTTGATGCGGTCTACGGCGTACTGCACGGCGAGGAACGCCTCGAGGCGGTGCGGCGCGGCGACGGCTACCACGAGGCTGGTTTCGCCCACGTCCACGCGGCCGATGCGGTGGCGCGCCGCCGCGTCGGACAGGCCGAAGCGCGCCGCCGTCTCTTCCAACACGTGGCGGAGCACTTTCTCCGCCATGCGTGCGTGCGTCTCGTACTCCAAGCGGACGACGCGGCGCCCGTTCGTGCTGTCGCGCGTCGTCCCTTCGAAGGTCACGACCGCGCCGTTGGAGGGACGGCGCACCGCGTCCGTCACCTCGGCGGCGTTCAGGCGCTCCGATACGACGCGGGCGTCCACGCCGCCGGAGACGGGCGGGTAGAGCGCGACCTCGTCGCCGTCGTGCAGCGGGTAGTCGAGGTTGGCGAACTCCTCGTTGACGGCGATGAGGTGGGGCGTGAACGCGCGGGGCAGCGCGGGCGCGGCGGCCAGCAGCGCCGCCACCGCGTCGGAGACCACCGCCGGGTCGGGCAGCGCCACGTCGAAGCGGTCGCCGCCCGCCTGTTCGCGGTAGGAGGCGAAGAGTCGGACGCGTGCTTGCATAGCGCCGATTATAGCGGCGCCGGTGCTACACTCGCCGTATGGCGAGGCAAACGCGCGACATACCCCTCTTCGCGCACGCCGCGCAGCGACGCTCCGCCGCCATCGAGCCGCTCGCCGCCCGGATGCGTCCGCGCTCGCTGGAGGAGTTCGTGGGCCAGGAGCACGTCCTGAGCCCCGGCAGCGTGTTGGAGCGCGCTATCCGCGCCGACGCCGTGCCCTCCATGGTGCTGTGGGGGCCGCCCGGCGCGGGCAAGACCACTCTGGCCTTGCTCATCGCCGCCGCCACCCGCGCCGCCTTCGCCTCGCTCTCCGCCGTCGCCTCCGGGGTCGCCGACCTGCGCAAGGCGGTCGGCGACGCGCGCGAGCGCTGGCAGACGGAGCAGCGGCGCACCATCCTGTTCGTGGACGAGGTGCACCGCTTCAATAAGGCGCAGCAGGACGTCATCCTGCCCCACGTGGAGGACGGCACGGTGGTCTTCATCGGGGCGACCACCGAGAACCCCTCCTTCGAGGTGAACGCGCCGCTCCTCTCGCGGGCGCGCGTCTTCAGGTTCGAGCCGCTGACGGACGCCCAGGTGCGCGCCCTCGCGGAGCGGGCGCTGACGGACGAGGAGCGCGGCGTCGGCGCGGCCAAGGCGCATCTGGACGAGCCTGCGTGGGAGCTGCTGCTCATCGCGGCGGGCGGCGACGCGCGCGTGGCGCTCAACGCCGTCGAGCTTGCCGCACAGGCCGCCCAACCCGGCGAGGACGGCGTGCGGCGCGTTGACCGCGCGCTGATGGAGGGCGTTCTCCAACGCCGCGCCCCCTCCTACGACAAAGCGGGCGACTCCCACTACGACACCATCTCCGCCTTCATCAAGTCCATGCGCGACTCCGACCCTGACGCGGCTATCTACTGGCTGGTGCGGATGATCGAGGCGGGCGAAGACCCGCTCTTCATCGCGCGGCGCATCGTCATCCTAGCGGCTGAGGACGTGGGCCTGGCCGATCCGCAGGCGCTGCCGGTGGCGGTGGCCGCGCAACAGGCGGTCCACTTCATCGGCATGCCGGAGGGCGCGATTCCGCTGGCGGAGGCGACGGTCTACATGGCGACGGCGCCCAAGAGCAACTCCGCCTACGCGGCCCTCAACGCGGCGCGCGAGGAGGTGCGCACGGGCCGCGAGTACCCCGTGCCGCTCCACCTGCGCAACGCCGTCACCGGCCTGATGCGCCGCATGGGCTACGGCGAGGGCTACCGCTACGCCCACGACTACGAGGGTCACTTCGCCGGTCAGCAAGACCTGCCGCCGGAGATTGCCGGCAAGCGCTTCTATGAACCCTCCGGCGAGGGCTACGAGCGCCAAGTGCGCGAGCGAGCGGAGGCGCGGCGGCGCAAGGCGCAAGAGGACGGACAGACGGAGGGCTAATCCCGCAGCGCAAGCGATTGCCCCCGTTTGACGCGCCTGCTACGATGCCAGTGTCCGAAAGGATGGGTTCGGCTCCCCTTCGGCGGGGCCGGGCCAATCTAGGAGAGGAGGCTCCGGCTATGGTTAGGCTGCTCTTCGTAGACTTTCACCGGTGGCACTTCCCTGGATCCGCCCCTGCCGCGGCCGCCCGTAAGGCCTAGGCGAGGGCGGGGGACCCGGCAGGGGCCCAGCGGAAGCCGGAAGCTCCGCGCGTCATCGGCGGAGAGGGCGCACACAGCCGCGAAGCGGCGCAAGCCCCCGCCACAAGTCCGGGCATAGCGACCGGGAGCAGCGACGGAGCGGAAGGTGAGTCCCGCCGGAGGGCGGGGCGCAAGAGATAGCCGGAGAGGCCAGTGGTCGCTCCGGCTATCTGCTTTCCTACAATCACCCCGATCTCGTCGAGTACTTCCGCCAGTGTGAGACCTTATGCGTACCTACTCTGTCCCCCCTCCCCACCCCCAAGAATTTAAAAACCTCTGTGGGGGATACCCCCACGCCCCCAGCCGAGGGGCTAGCCGCCCCTCGGCACTCCCCGCATGGCGGGCGCCGGCTTAGGAGCCTGCGAGGGCTTGGTTGCGGGTGGCGTGGCTGCCGTCGGATTCCCAGCTGGTGATCTGGACGGAGTTCTTGAACTCGCGCACGGCGCCGCAGAGGCGGCAGGTTCCTTTGCTGGTGGGGCCGTTGGGGCTCTCGATGAGCCAGTGGTGACCGTGGTCGGGCTCGGCGGCCTCCGCCTGTTGCACGCCGCCGTCTCGGGTCTCCTGCTGGGTAGTCGCCATATCGCCTCCCCTTGGGTGATGCGCTCAGCCGCGCTGCTCGATGGGCGTGTACTCAAGGTCCATCGGGCCGACGTAGTGCATGAGCGGCCGTATCAAGATGTTGCGGTCTTGCTGTTCGAGCACCTGGGCGACGTAGCCCGGGATGCGCGCCAGCGCGAAGATGGAGACGAAGAGGTCTTCGGGGATGCCGAGCAGGTAGTAGACGGAGCCTGACCAGAAGTCCACGTTGACGCAGATGCCACGCTCGGCGTAGGGCGCCATGCGCTCCTCCACCTTGCTGAGGATGCGAAACCACTTGGGGTCGCCAGACTTCTCGGCGAGGAGGCGGGAACCTTCGCGCAGGTGGCGCGCGCGGGGGTCTTCGGCCTTGTAGACGGCGTGGCCGAAGCCCATGATGCGCTCGCGGTCGGCGCGCTTCTGCTCTAAGTAGGCGTCCACGTTCGACTCTTCGCCGATCTCTAGCGCCATCTTCATCACGCCTTCGGCGGCGCCGCCGTGGAGCGGCCCCTTGAGGGTGGCGATGCCCGACGCGACGCAGCAATGGATGTCGGCGAGCGTGCTGGCGGTTACGCGGGCGGCGAAGGAGGAGGCGTTGGAGCCGTGGTCGAGGTGGACGATGAAGTCCTTGTCCATCAGCCGGGTCGTGTCCTCGTCGGGGCGTTCGCCGAGCAGCATGTAGAGGAAGTTGCCCGCGTGGTTCAGCGACGGGTCGGGAGCGAGGACGGGTTGGCCGGTGCGGATGCGGTGGTGGGCGGCGACGATGGCGGTCGCCTGGGCGGTCAGCTCGACGCCCTTGCGGAGCGCGGCTTCGTGCGAGGCGTCGTCGGCGTCGGGCACGAAGGCGGACAGTGCGGATACGGCGGTGCGGAGCACGTCCATCGGGTGGGCGTGCTTGATGCGGTCGATGATGTCGAGGAGGGGCGCGGGAAGGGCGCTGGCCGCCTTGAGCTGAGTGTTGAAGGCGTCGAGTTGGGCCTGAGTGGGCAGGCGGCCATTGAGGAGGAGGTAGACGGCCTCTTCGAAGGTGGAGCGCTCGGCGAGGTCGTGGATGTCGTAGCCCCGATAGATGAGGCGTCCGACGTCGCCGATGACGTTGCTGGACTCGGTGGTGTCTAGATAGACGCCGCGCAGCCCGCGCTTCAGTTCGACCTCTTCTTGGCGGTTCACTATCGCGTTCTCCGTCGTTGCGGCGGCCGTTGGCGTGGTTTCCAGGCGTGGCGCCGCAAGCAGACCGCGGATGCGGATTGCGGTGGCAGTGTTCCGAGCGGGAGGGCATCCGCGCCCGATGCCACCGGAGGCTCGGCATGCTCCCCAACGCAGCCGCCCTTCTCCTGAAAACGTCTCCATGATAGCGTCGAGGCGGCCCGCCAGTGAAACGGAGGGCCGCCTCGCGGCGGACGCGCTATGACGGGAGGGGATGGGCGGCAGAAACCGCCGTCGCGCGCCGTACGGACGGGCGATTCCATCCGCCGCTGAGGCTCAGGGAGGCGGCGCAGGGGCGCCGTCATTGGCCGCGTTTGGGGGAAAGGGCCGTTTGACACTCCCGCGCGGCGCGCATAGGCTAGGAGGCGGCGCAGGGAGCGCGGAGACGCCGCTCCTGCCTGCTGAGACACCGGCCCTGCGGCTCACTCAGAGCCTTGCCGCCGGGCCGCCTGGTGGAGGATTCAGCAATGGCCGGCCAGACTGAGTTCGTCGTCCGCTTTGCCGGCGAGGGTGGGCAAGGCGTGGTGACTGCGGCGGAGTTCGTGGCCCGCGCGGCTACGGCGGTGGGCTATCACGCCCTCACCTTCGCAACCTTCCCCTCGCAGATATTGGGGGGGCCGACGTGGACGCAGGCGCGCGTGGCCCGCGACCCGGTGAAGAGCCCCGGCGACGCGGTGGACATCCTGGTGGCGTTCAACGACTACGCCTACCAGGAGCACCGGGTCGACGTGCGCGAGGGCGGGATGATTCTGCTCGACCCGTCGGTCAGCCCCGACCTGGCGGCGGGCGAGCGCACCATCGTCATCCCCTTCGACGAACTGGCGAAGAAGACGGGGGAGTCGCGCGCGGCGAACATGGTGGTGATGGGCGCGCTGTCCAAGCTCATCAATATGCCGCTGGACTACTTCAAGCAGTTCGTCTCAGCGCGGTTCGCGGGGCGGGAGAAGGTCATCACCGCGAACCACATGGGCCTCGACCTGGGCCTCGCGGAGATGGCGGAGACGGACGCGATAGCGGATCTGGGCGAGCCGGACAAGCCCGGCTACCGCCAATCGTTCATCAAGGGGAACGACGCCTTGAGTATGGGCGCGCTGGCGGCGGGCCTCAACTTCTACGTCGGCTACCCCATCTCGCCCGCTACGCCCGTGCTGCTCTACATGGAGCGCAACCTGGTGGGCGAGGGCAAATTCGCCTACCAGGCCAGTTCGGAGATCGAGGCCATCGGCGCGATCCTGGGCGCGGGGTTCGCGGGAAAGAAGGCGATGACCGCCACCTCGGGACCCGGCTTCACCCTGATGGGGGAGGGCCTGGGCCTGGCGTGGATGGCGGAGATTCCCCTGGTGGTGATCGACGTGCAGCGCGGCGGCCCGGCGACGGGGCTGCCGACCAAGACGGAGCAGTCGGACCTGATGCAGGCGCTGAGCCCCGCGCACGGCGACTCGCGCTTCCCGGTCATCGCGCCGGGTTCGGTGGAGGAGTGTTTCCAAGCGGGGGCGGCCGCATTGAACTGGGCGGAGCGCTACCAAGGCCCGGTGATCGTGCTCAGCGAGCACTCGCTGGCGGAGCGGGCGCAGAACATCCGCAAGCCCGACCTGGGCGCGGTGAAGGCGGAGCGGCGCTCCGTGTACACAGGCTCCAACGGCTACCTGCGGTACGAGGCGGCGGAGCTCTCGCCGATGCCCATCCCCGGCGGGCCGGGCGCCTACGTGGCGAACGGGTCGGAGCATGACCCCTACGGCGACACGACGCACCTGCCTCGCCATCACATCCACATGACGGAGCGGCGCTTCGGCAAGCTGGCGCTGCTGGGCGACGGCTCCTACGAGAGCAAGCGGGCGGACGCGTCCGCCGTGCTGATGCCGTGGGGCGGCTCCAAAGGCTCCGGCGAGGAGGCGTACGCGCTGCTGGAGGCGGAGGGCGTGGAGATCGGTTGGCGCTACACGATGTTCCTGAACCCGCTGCCTCCGGCATTGCTGGAGGAGCTGCGGGAGAAGGAGCTGGTGCTGGTTCCGGAGTTGAACTACCAGGGGCAGTTCGCGGGGGTGCTGCGTTCGCTCGGCGTGAAGGCCGAGGCGTTGACGCAGTACACGGGGCTGCCGTTCAAGGCGGGCGAACTTGCCCAGCGCGTCAAAGACCGGCTCGGCGCCGGCGCAAAACAGGCGGTGAAGGTATGAGCGCGAAGAACCCCGAGTACGACTTCAAGTGGTGCCCCGGCTGCGGCGACTTCGGCGTCCGCCGCGCGCTCGAGTTCGCCATGCAGGACTACATGGTGAAGTACGAGACGCCGATGGCCAACAACGTGGTGGTGGCGGGCATCGGCTGCTCCGGCAACCTGGTGCACCTGTTGGAGGGCGAGCAGCCCTTCGGCTTCCACGGCATCCACGGACGCGCGCTGCCCATCTCCCTCGGCGTGAAGATGGGCAACCCCGACCTGAACGTGGTGGTGGTGGCAGGCGACGGCGACTTCCTCAGCATCGGCATGGAGCACATCGCGCCGCAGGCCGCCCGCAACCTGAACGTGACGACGGTGGTGATGGACAACGGCGTCTACGGCCTGACCAAAGGCCAGTCGTCGCCCACTACGGAGGCTGAGGCCGTCACCAGCTCCACGCCCTACGGCAAGATGGAAGCGGCGGTCAATCCGCTCGAGCTCTACATGGCCATGGGCGTCAGCTACGTCGCCTCCGGCTACTCATCCAAGCCCCGCGACCTCGCCTCTTACATCCTCCAGGGCATGGAGCACCCCGGTTTCTCCATCGTCCACGTCGCCTCGCCCTGCACCACCTACAACGACACCTACGCGCAGCTCAAAGGCAATCCGTCCAAGGGCATCGAGCCTATGGCGTGGGCGCTGCCGGACGACCACGACCCGACCGACCGCGCCCAAGCGCAGCGGGTGGCGGACCGCGGCGGCGTGCCGCTGGGCATCGTCTACCACGACACGACGCGCCCCGCGTTCGAGGCGCGAATCAGCGCCATCGCCGACCGCGGCGAAGGCAAGGACGTGGCGACGCTGCTCAGCGCGTTCGACCTGTAGGGCCGCGGGCCGCCGTCAAGCGCGGGTTGCCGCACGGGCTGCGAGGCGCCGATTGGCGCAAGCGCGCCGCCCCAGGCCGTATATCGCCCCCGCGCCTTGTGGGATACTCACGCTATGCGCGGACTGCTGCTTGTCCTAGCGGCGCTGACCCTCACGCTCGCGGCCGCCTGCGGGGGCGACTCGCCGCCGCCGACTCCAACCGCGACACTGCCGCCGACGCCTACCCCGTCGCCGACGCCCTTGCCCACGCCGACTTCAACGCCGACGCCGGCAGGGCCGCCCGCGTTCGAGGTGAACGCGGACACGCTGGGGCGCAGCATCATCGCGCTGCTGACGGACGCCGAGGCCGACTGCATCCGCGAACGGTTGGGCGAAGCGGGCTTCCAGCGGTTGCTTGACGAACCCGTCGGCGTCGGCATCGGAGAGGACCCTGCGCTCCCCTTTGAGTGCCTTGAGAAGGAGACAGCGGCAGCGCTGGCGGTCGAACTCATATCGGCGCAGGCGGGAGGGATGCGCCCTGAGAGCGAGGACTGTATCCGCAGCCTCCTCCTCAGCACCGAAGGAGGCGCGACCGCCTTTTTCGCAACGCAGTCGAACAACGACGCCGAGTCCACTGCCTTGGCGCTCAACTTCATCCTGTGCCTTACGGACGAGGAGGCAGAGGCGCTCGCGGAACCAGGGGGCTTGGAGGCTTTCCGTCCATCCGCGCTCCGATGCGCGACGGATCACGTGAGCGTGGAGGAGTTGGCGCGCCTGTTTGAGCCTGCCGACGGGGCGCCGCCCGCGATCTCGGCGGAGATGATTCAGGTTCTCAGCGACTGCGGCTTCGGAGACGGGCCGGAAGGTCCTCCCGGAGATTCGCCGACCGAGGCGCTCACGTTGGAGCAACTTCAAGCGATGGCCGAGGCGGACCCTTCCATACAGCCGCTGGTCGATTGCCTGGAGGAGCGCTCGACCCCCGAGGCCTTAGCGGAGTTCTTCGCTGGGCTGACGCTGGAGCCCCCGGAGGGCGTTATCGGGTGCCTGTTCGAGTACGGGCATCTGCTGGACGAGGCGCTCTCTTCGAGCGGTGGGTAGAGGCGCCGCCTCATCGGCGTCCATACCGAACCGCTCCACCGCCGCCGTTTCGTTCTCTTCACCGGTTCCCGCGCGTCCCCTGCGCCTCTCCGTCCGGTTCCCCTTCGATCTCCCTCATGGCGAACGGACGGCGCGCGGCGGCGCAGGGCGTGACCAGTCACGCAGCGGCCAGTCTCTGCGAACGGCCGAGTATGCTTCTTGGAAGCGGGACAGGCTAGACTGAGGCAAGCGCATCTGCGCTTTCGGAGGGATGGCAGAGTGGACTATCGCGGCGGTCTTGAAAACCGCTATGTCCCTAAGGACATCGTGGGTTCGAATCCCACTCCCTCCGCCGCGCAGGCGGCGCGCGTATGAGGCTTGCGGGCAAATGCGCCGTCATCACCGGGGCGGCCAAGGGCATCGGAGCGGCGACGGCGCGGCGCTTCGCGGCGGAGGGCGCGCGCGTCGCGATCCTCGACGTGGACGACGCGCAGGGGCGGCGCTCCGCGGCGGAGATCGGCGCTGAGGCGCTCTTCCTGCACGCCGACGTGACGGACGCGGCGCAAGCAAGGGCGGCGGTGGACGAGGCCGCCGCGCGCCTCGGCGGGCTGGATATCCTCGTGAACAACGCCGCCGCGACCACGGCCAAGGCATTGGAGGAGATGGAAGAGACGGACTGGCAGCGCGACCAGGACGCGGCGCTCACCAGCGTGTTCCTATGCACGCGCGCGGCGCTGCCGCACCTGTTGGCGCGCTGCCCTGGGGCGGCCATCGTCAACGTGTCGTCGGTGAACGGAATGATGGGGCTGGCGCAGGACTCGTACAGCGCGGCCAAGGCTGGGGTGAACTCGCTCACCCGCACCGTCGCGGTCAAGTACGGCCCACGCGGCCTGCGCTGCAACGCCGTGTCGCCCGGCACGGTGCGCACCTCCATCGGCGGCGGGCGCCCAGACGAGCCGGGCTATTGGGAGCGCGTGGGCGCGCTCTACCCGCTGCGGCGGGTCGCCGAGCCTGAGGAGGTCGCCGAGGCCGTCCTGTTCCTCGCCTCGTCCGAGGCGTCGTTCGTCACCGGGGCGAACCTGGCGGTGGACGGGGGCCTGACGGCGGGGACGGACGTGTTCGCGCGCCTTGCCCGCGGCGCGCGCATCGTAGAGGCGGAGGAACCGGAGCAGGAGGAGTCCGCGTGAGGCGCAAGGCCGTCATCTTCGATATGTTCGGCACGCTGGCCGACGAGCCCAGCCACGCCTTCGGCGGCAGCAGGGAGCGCATGGCGGAGGCGGCGGGCGTTCCGCAAGAGGCATTCGACCACGCTTGGGAGCAGACCACGACCGGGCGGATGGTGGGGGAGTTTCCCAGCATCGCGGCCTACGCGCGCCACCTGTTCAGCCTGCTCGGGCTTGAGAAAGACCCGGGCCTGGTGGAGCGGTTCGTCGCGCTGCGGCGCGAGGCGAGCCGCAAGGCGCTCACGCCCCGCGCCGACGCGGCGCCCGTCATCGACGCGCTGCAACGGGCAGGGGTGAAGGTGGCGATGGTGAGCAATTGCAGCATCGACGTTGTGGAGGTGTGGGAGGAGGGGGCGATCGCGCCGTTGGTGGAGCACGCGGTGCTGTCGGCGGCGGTGGGGTTGGTCAAGCCGGACGCGCGCATCTACCGCCTCGCCGTCCGGATGCTGGGCGTCGCGCCCGCCGATTGCCTGTACATGGGCGACGGCGGGGACTACGAGCTGGCGGGGGCGCGCAACGTGGGCATGGATCCGCTCCTCATCTGCGTTCCCTATGAGGACCCGGCGAGGGTTTCGTACAAGCAGGAGGCGGTGCGCTGGACAGGCCCGCGCGTAGCGTCGTTGACGGAAACACTGGCCTACGCAGGGGTGGAGGGGTAGGCAGGGCGCGCCTATGCGCGGGGCAGGGAGGATGGCGGAGGGCGCTTGCTGCGGACGTAGCGGCCGAACTCGCGCACCTGCTCCCACTCGTCGTCGGTGAGGTCGCCGAACTCGTACAGGCGCGCCAGGTCGGTGGGTTTGATGGGCGTCTCGTACTCCTCGGGGGTGAGGTGGCCGGCGTGGACGAGGAGTTGGCCGAGGGGGACACCCATCGCGCGGGCCATCTTGCGCAGGGTGTCCGGGCGGGGAAGGATGCCGCGCTTGAAGAGGGCGCTGAGAGTGCTGTGGGGGATGCCCGCCTGCCGCGCAAGCCAGAGCTGAGTGGTCTCGCGCTCGTCGAGCCATGCGCGGATGTAGGCGGCGAGGGGGGTGTGCGTCGTTTCCATGACGCGGATTGTACAACGGGGCGTTGACAGCATGGCAATGACGTGGATTAGGATTGTCGTGTCGCAAACATCTCATTGCGTAGAAACGGAAACCAACCGACGCCAACGGACTAGGAGGGACGGGATGCCGGCGCTGATTCACGAACGGGTGCGTTGCCCGCGCTGCGCGGCCAGGGGCGCGCGGGAGTTGAGCCGCCTGCCGGAGGAGGGGCACGGGGTGTTGATGTGCGCCTTCTGCAAGCACACGTGGTGCGAGCACGGGCGGCGCGGCGCGCACGCGCCGCGCGAGCGTCCGCCAGGCGGAGGCGCGCGGTAGGCCAAGAAGGCCAGCCGAGCAGAGGGGATCGAGAGATGAGCGGAGCCGAGCCGCTTCCAGAGAGAGGAAGCGCCGGCTCCGCTTCTCGTTGCGGGCGCCGGGCGGGCGCCGCGCCGCCAACAGCCGCAGGGTTGAGGCAAGCGTGCGGGAGCGGCGGCGCTCCGCCCGGCGCCTATGAACTAGGGAGCAATGGGAGACAGCGTGGGCATAGCGGAGAGGACGGGCGGGTTCGCCGACTACCGGGACGATCCGGTGGCGTTCGTGAGGGAGGTGCTGCCGGAGGCGGGCGTCCCGTATCCCAAGCAGGCGGAGATGATGCGCCTCGCCGTCTCCAACCGCCGCGTCTCGGTCGTCGGCTGCAACGGCTCCGGCAAGGACTGGGCGGTCGCCCGGCTCGTGCTGTGGTGGGTGGAGACGCGGACGGAGGCCAAGGCCGTCGTAACCGGGCCGACGCAGCGGCAGGTGGACGAGGTGGTGTGGCGCGAGATGCGCCTCGCCTACGCCATGGCGGGGCACGCGCTGTCGGGGCGGATGCAGCGCTCCCGCTACGAGGTGGGCGCCGACCGTTTCGCGCTCGGCTTCTCCACCGACCAGCCGTACAACCTCCAGGGGTTCCACTCGCCCAACCTGCTGGTGGCCGTAACGGAGGCGCACGCGGTGGAGCAGGAGCATATGGACGCGCTCAAGCGTCTGAACCCTAACCTGCTGATCCTCACGGGCAACGCGCTCGTGATGGTCGGCGAGTTCTACGAATCGCACCACGCCCGCCGGAATCTCTACGCCGCGATGCGGATATCGGCTTTCGACACGCCCAACTTCATCGAGGGCGCGGGCGTGGTCATACCGGGGATGCTCACCCCCGACGACGTGGAGGAGCGCAAGAAGGAGTGGGACGAAGAGAGCGATTCCTACCGCGCGTCCGTCCTCGCCGAGTTCGTGTCGGAGTTGAGGAACTCCCTGGTCTCGCGCGCCGAGGTCTCCGACGCGGCGGCTCGATGGGCGGAGCCCGCGCCGGACGAGCCGGGAGCGCCGTGGCTGCTGGGAGTGGACGTGGCGCGGTACGGCGGCGACAAGACGGCGCTGTGCCTGCGCCGGGGGCAGCGGGTGGAGTCGATCAAGACGGTGCGCGGCGCCGACACGATGGAGGTGGTGGCGTTGGTCGTCGAGCAGGCGCGGCGCTACGGCGTGCGCGCGGTGTTCGTCGACGGCGTAGGAGTGGGCGGCGGCGTGGTCGATCGCCTGCGCGAACTGGGCATGCCGGCGGTGGACGTGCAGGCGGGGTCGAAGGCGCGCAACGCCGAGCGCTTCGTCAACCTGCGCGCCGAGCTCTTCTGGGGGCTGCGCGAGCGCTTCCGCGAAGGGCGCATCGTCATACCGGACGACTCCGAGCTGACCACCCAGCTGCTGGCGCTGCAGTACAAGGAGACCGAATCCGGGCGTATCCAGTTGGCGCGCAAGGACGACATCCGCAGGCGCGGCCTCCCCTCGCTCGACAAGGCGGACGCGCTCGCCCTGGCGTTCATGCCGGAGCCGGCGACGGGCGTGTGGCTGTGAGGGGAAGGCGTAAGGCGCGTCCCTAGCAGGAGCTAACGCTATTGACTATCCGGCCAGCCTTTGGTATCAAAGGGGCCAATGTTCCCCGCCGTCCGGTCTGCCCTTGGGCGGGCCGAACTGGCGGGGCTTACTATTGGTTGTAGTCCGTAGGGTCGGCTACGGCGTCGTAGTCCTCTTGTCTCAGCCAGTGACACCAGAGATTCTTACCTTGAACGGCAAGCCGACGCCTTGCTGAAATCCCACGCCATGCCGCAGTCGCCGGGGCGGGAGACCCCGCGAATCGGTCGAGTACGAACTCTAGCGCGGGCAGCAGGTCAGTATCGGTGCTGACCAAGACGCCCACATCGTAGGCGCCGTCAAGCGTCAGAGAGATGAAGTCAATCGACAACGCGACATCGATTCCCTTCTCCTCCGCTGGCCGATTCGGCCAGTCTCGCGGGTAACGCAGCGGCCGCCACACGACCATGGCTCCCTGCTTCTCCCACGCGGTGCACTGTTTCATATGGGCTCCGTACGTTTGCGGAGCCTTCGTCGAGTTGGGTCGCCCTGTGTAGACGCGAACCTGCTCAAGGACACACGGCGCGCCCTTGGGGCCGCCGCGCGCGGCGAGCAAGTTCCCAAGCCTAACCGGGTCGAACTGGCCGCTGACGTAGTGAACCGGCGAACCGAAGAAGCATTCACGCGCCCCCTTGTAGGTGTTCTGGGCATCGATGAACACGGTCATCCGCAAAGGCGGCTGGACAGCTGACATCGCGCGGATGCTCGCATGCCTGATGGCGGCGGCGCAACACGCCAGCGGCCTCCTCGGTCGTCTTGCCGACGCGAAGCGGCGCGGAGGCGCTTGGCTTTCGCGGCGATCCCTACGCGGATTTCTTGTCGTACGGAGGGAGGCCGTTCGCTTGGGCGATGCCGTCCGCCGTTACGAAGACGCCGATGCCGATGAGCGCCGCGGGGAGGATGGCGACGACCATCGTCGTGATGTCGCCGGTGTCGTCAGGAACGTGAGCCAACCATCCGCTAAAGCACAAGACTCCGATGATGCCGACAATGACGCCCGCTGCGATCTTCATTCGTCGCCTACTCCTAACCCCGTGGGGCAGTTGGCCGCCGCGCCCTCCCCTACTTGCGACGCTGTTCGTGAGGCTTACGGGCGAGCGCAGTCTACGGCTACCTTACACCGCGTCCGCCTGCGTCAACAAGCCGATTGCGGCGCGACGCCCTCGATGAGTTCGCGCACGGCGTACGCGCTCGCCCCGCGTTCGTGCCTCTGCCATTCGGCTCTTGCCCGGACGGAGCCGCCGTTCTAACGTGGGCGCAGGCGGCGCGTTGCGCCGTTTGGCGCGCAGGAAGGCCCCGGCAGGTCCCTCAGCGGGACGGCAGCCGGGGCCTCGTTGCGTTTAAGGCCGCGGAGGCGGCGAGACGAGGTTCCCGCCGATTCGCGGGAGCGACGGAGAAGAAGGAGCGTGGCGATGAGGGAAGCGATGGGGGAGTTGGCGGCGCTGTTCGGGGCGCTGGCGGTCGCGCCGTTGGCGCCGGCGCTGGCGCTCACCCACGCGGACGCGCCTGTCCACGGCGGCCAACGCGACGCTGTTCGCGAAGAAGCTCGACGCGAGCAAGCGCGAGTACCGCGTCGGCTTCAACGCCAGTGGCGCGCCGGTCATCACCGTCTACGACTCGTCCAGGGGCGGCTACATCCAAACGGAGGGCGTCTCGACCATCGGCGAGGACGAGTGGCATTTCGTCGTGTGGACGTATAGCGGGCTGCGGCAAGCGCACGGCCTGAACGTCTACTGCGACGGGGCGCCGTGCGCGAGCACGGACAGCACGACCAACTTCACCGGCAGCTCCAGCGGTTCGTCGCCGGTGCGCGTGTTCGAGGACGCACAGGACGCGAACCTCTTCACGGGCAAGGTTGCGGGCGGGCCGCTCGGCCCCTTCCACGTCGACCGCCTCGCGTTGAAGCAGGAGCAGGTCGAGCGCCTCTACATCCTGGGCCGCGCCGCGCTGGGGCTGGTCTGATGTCCCCCGCCCGCAAGGACTACACGCCGTCCGTCCGCCCCCGCGCGAGGCGAGAGCAGGGGCAGCGCCGCCTGACGCCTAACTACCCCGACCCGAGCGAGGTCAAGCACCTGTGGGTGTCGGAGGGTTACCAGAACACGGCTCCTCACGCGCTCGTTACGCCCTCCACCGGGCGGCGGCTGCGCGTCATCCGCGTGCGCGTCCACCAGCTCGCCGCCGACGGCCACCACTTCTGCGAAGTCTACTTCGGAGGGAGCGTGAACATCGGGGCGCGCCCCGGCAAGGCGGTGGACTACCTGCGAATCCCCAACCTGGGCACGGGGGAGACGCGCACGTGGGGGCGCGGCGCCGGGCCGCTGGGGGAGAAGAACGAGCCGCTCTCCTACCGCTTCACCGCCGCGCCCTCAACCAGCCACAAGTTCATCATCGAGTACACGGAGGAACGCTGATGGTCCGCGAAGCCTACCGGTCGCTCTACGGCGACCTGCGCAAACTGAAGGACAACTCGCTGCTGGACGACCCGGCGGCGGGGGATGGGGACGACGACGAGCTGTTCGAACTGCTGCTGGCGGTGTCCGCATGGGTGGACGCCTACTGCAACCGCTGCTTCTATCCGCTGACGGCGACGCGCCTCTTCGACGGGACAGGAGGCGCGCGCCTCCCCGTCCCCGACCTCGTGTCGCTCACGAGCCTGACCCACCGCCCGGACGGCGGCGAGGCGGGCGAGGCGTGGGCGCCGGGCGACTACGCCCTCGAGCCGTACAACGCGGATCCCTCCATGCCCTGGGGCGCTCCCTACGGCTCCATCCTCGCGCTCGGACGCGGCGAGCGCCACGCGTTCGAGGCGGGCCGGCGCAACTACGAGGTGAGCGGCGTGTGGGGCTACGGCCAACTGGCCGAGCCGTCCGGCGCGAGCGTCGCCGCCCTAGGCGGGATGGACGCGGCGCAGACCGCCGTCGCCGTGGACGACGGCGCCCGCTTCGCGCCCGGTCAGACGCTGCTATTGGGCGCGGAGCAGGCGTTGGTTATGGCGGTGAGCGGGAGCACGCTGACGGTGCGGCGCGCCCTGAACGGCACGACCGCCGCCGCGCACGCGCAGGGCGCGGGCGTGTCGCTGCTGCGCTGGCCCGCGCCAGTGGAACGGGCGGCGCTCATCAACGCGGCGCGCATCTGGACGCGCGCGCCCGCGTTCGAGCCGTTCTACGTGGACGCCGACCTGGACACGGACGTGCGGCTGCTGCTCGACCCTTACAGGAGGACGGCGACCTAGCCATGGCAACCACTACGCAGAGAGAGCGAATCGCAACGTTGGAGTCGGCGATCGATGCGCACGACCGCGAGCACGAGCTGCTCGAGCGGCTGTGGACGCAGCGCCTCATCGCCATCGAAGACCGTTTGGCGAACATCGAAGAGGCGCTCCAGACGCGCCTCGGCGCGCCACTGTCCAACGCGCGCCTGTCCAAGCGCGACGTGGGCTTGGCGAGCGGCAGCGCGGCGCTCGCCACCATCGCGTGGCTGCTCCTCGAGCAGTTGGGCGCGCTCGCGGCTCGCGGGGGCTAGCGGCGGGGGCATCCGCCCGCTCTCACCGCCCGCCCCGCCCCTCAAAGAGGTAAAAAAGTTTCTTGTGGGGGATGCCCCTACGCCCCCAGCCGAGGGGCTGGGCGTGCTCGCGGCGCGCGGGGCTAGCCCGCGCGGTTCGCCCTTCGATTTCCCTCAAGGCGAAGGGATAGGGGCGCGTCCGCCTTGTCCGTGCGTGGTATAGTCCCGCCACCAACACTAGGAGGCGCCGTATGAGCGACCGCGCGTTGGAAGAACTGGCGGGCTCCGTCCAGGTGGACATCCGCTACTGCTTGCCTTGAGGGAAGCTCCCCATGGCCGTCTGGACGGCGGTCGAACTGTACAACAGTCTGGGAGCGGGCGTGGGCGTGACGCTCACTCCCGTGGGCAAGGGGCGGTTTGAGGTCTACGCGGACGGCGAGCTGCTCTACGACAACAAGGCGAAGGGCGCGCAGGGCATCGACATCGACGCCATCAGCGACCTGAAGATGCGCATCCGCGACCGCCTGGAAGCGACCGCCGCCGCCGGGTAGCGCGGCGCGCGCCGGCGCCCTACCCTCTCCTCCGTCATTCCCGCGAAAGCAGGAATCTCGGCGCGTGGCGCCCCGCAACCGCAAAGCTATCTCCGACGACACAGGGGCGCGGGGGACTAACGCCGACCACCCCGCTCTCCGTATGCGCCGGGCGCTGTCTTGCGTATCGGAGCTCAGTCACGTCGAGATTCCCGCCCCGTATCAAGTACGGGGCAGGCTTTTCGCGGGGATGACGGAGACGGGACGCGAAGACAACGGGTAGGGACAGGTTTGAAACCTGTCCCTACGCAGGCGCAATCCGAGTATGGCGGGGGATGAGGTAGTCGGCGCGGCCCATGCTATGACCCAGTACATCGAGATTGACGTGGAACCCGGCCCCAACACCGATTGGGCGGTGGTCAAGGTGTTCCAGGCGCGGGAGGCGCCGCGGGAGGTCTCGCGCGTCCACGCCGCGCGGCCTGGGAGCGACGTGGAGGCGTGCGCCGTAACCGGGTGGTCGGACGGAGGCCCTGTCCCCGCCTACGCGGCGCACGTCTTCGACTCGGGCGAGGGCAGCGTGCTGCTCGTCTACGGCGGGGACGAGGGCGTGCGCCTCAAGCCCGCCGCCTCCGCCGAGCCGTGGGACCTCGACAGCCCCGCCCAGTGGGGCGAGCCCTGCCTGCTGCTGCCTCCCGACGCGCTCGCGGAGTAGCCCGCTGCCCCCTCCGCCTCCTTTCCGTCATTCCCGCGAAAGTGGGAAGGCGCGTTCACGTTTGAAGTGCAACACCTGTTGGTTGAAGACCTGGGCTGGGGT
>JAGWBE010000024.1:0-14017 GCA_021296055.1 Dehalococcoidia bacterium
TCTCGTCGCCGGGGGCGAAGTCGTAGCCCCACAGGAAGACGTTCATGGCGGTGGTGGAGGAGTCGGTGAGGGCGACCTCGTCGGGGGAGCAGTTGATGAAGCGGGCGACCTCCGCCTTGGCGTCGTCGATGGGCGCTTGGTAGCGGTGGAGGCCCATGCGCCCGGCGCGCATGCCGTCGGGGTCGTCGCCGCGTGCGGCGGCCTCCTGGGCGTAGCCGTCGGCTATGGCGCGGCGGGCGGCTTCGCAAAGCGGCCCCCACGAGCCCGCGTTGACGGCGACGACCTCGTCGGGCAGGTTCAGTTCGCGGCGTACGTATGCGACTTGCTCTTCCGTCGTCATTGCGTCTCCCCACTGATGACAGTCTCGCCTGTAATGGGAGAGGGGGGGGCGGGGGGGAACGGAGACTGGGCTATCTGTCCAGCCACATGCGTTCGCGGTTGCGGGCGCCCGCGCCGGCGGCGAAGCCGAACTCCCATCCCTTCACGTAGGAGTGGTGGATGACGTTGGCCTGGGGCGACATGGCGTCGGCCACGGGTAGGTCTTCGAGGAGGATGTCCTCGATCTGGCGCACCAGTTGGAGGCGCCTGTCGGGGTCGAGCTCCACGCTCTGCTCTTGGAAGAGGCGGTCGATCTCGGCGCTGCTGTAGTGCATGCTGTTGCGCACGGCGCCGGTGACGTACTGGTTGGCGAGGCTCTCGTCCGGGTCGGCGGTGAAGAGTGTCCACCACATGGGCGTCAAGTGGAAGTCGCCGGATTCGATTCGGGGGTTCCAGACGGCGAAGTCCTGGATGTCGAGCTGGGCTCTGATGCCGAGCTTCGCGAGTTCGGCGGCGAAGAATTCACCCATGTTGATGGTGCCGCTGAAGTTCACCGTCAGCATGTTCACGTCCTCGATGCCGTCGCCGTAGCCGGCCTCAATCATGAGCGCCTTGGCCTGCTCGACCTCTTCGGCCTTCTTGTCGCCGGTGCCCCAGCCGGGGAGGACGTTCCAGATCTCGTCGTCGGGGCGTCCGAAGATGGTGAAGGCCATAGGGAGGCCGGGGAAGGAGTTGCCGTTCCAGAGCGCCTGACTGTAGGCCTCGCGGTCGATGACGAGGTTGACGGCTTGGCGCAGCTTGAGGTCGTCGAAGGGTGGCTTGGAGACGTTGAAGAAGAGGCCGACCGGGGACTGCGGGGGTGCGTAGCGGAGGCGGTTCGCCTCGCCGCTCGCCACCAGTTCTTCGATCTGGGGGTCGAAGGAGGGCGGGATGGGGTTGAGGGTGCGCATAAAGTCGACGCGCCCGGTGAGGAACTGGCTCAGAGCGACGTTCTCGTCCTTGATGACGAAGGTGTTGAGGCCGTCCAGGTAAGGGAGCGGCTGGCCGTCGTCGCCGAGCTCGTAGTAGTCGGGGTTGCGCTCCAACTCGATGAACGAGCTGGGCTGGAGGGCCTTGAGTTTGAAGGGGCCACTGCCGATGGGGTTGGTCGAGGCCTCCTCGGTCGTGGTGTTCTCCTTGATGATGACCGCCGCGCCTAGGACAAGCAGTTGGGGGACGAACGCGGAGGGCTGCTTGAGGTGCAGCTCGACGGTGTAGGGGTCAGGCGTGGTCACGCCGTCGTTTTCTCCGTTCTGGCTGTAGGTGGCGTCGCCCTTGGTGTCGTCCACGTACCCGCGCAAGTAGCCGATGGCGCGCGAGGGGATGCCGTCGACGAGACCCTGGATCTTGGCCAGGGAGTACTTCACGTCAGCAGCGGTGAGCTCGGAGCCGTCGTGGAACATAACGCCATGGCGGAGGTTGAAGCGGAGGGTGCGGCCATCGTTCTGGACGGACCACGATTGGCAGAGGTCGCACTCGATGTCGGTGCCGCGGGGATTGTGGAGCAGTTGGCTGTATATCTCCGACACGTAGGGGTTCAACGCCTGGCGGTGCGGGTCGAGGTTGATGTCGCAGCAGTTGTAGCCCTGGAGAATGCCGCCACGCTTGACCAAGATGGCCGGCGTGGGAGTGGAGGTGGGTATGGGCGTCGGCGTGGGGCGCGTCTGCAAATCGCCCGGGGTGGGCGTGGGCCGCGGTGTGGGCGTCGGCTGAGGCCCGGCGGACGTGGGCGTAGCCGTAGCTACGGCGGCCGTCGTCGGCGTGGGCGTTGGGTCGTCCTGTCCGCAGGCGGCGACGGCCACGGCAACTAGGGCCGCAAGCATGGCAAGCGGCAAAAGGCGAAGCATGAGTGCGCGCATTTCGTTCTCCTCCCCTAAGGGGCGTTTGTCTATCACCATCGGCGGGGCGCGTCAAGCCGAAGTCCGCAAAGCGCTGGCTATCGCGCGTCGATAGCCGTAACGCGGCAGGCGTTAGCGTCCGCGCAGGCGCGGGTCCCACACGTCGCGCAGCGCGTCGCCGAACAGGTTGAAGCCCAGGACGAGGATGGTGATGGCCGCGCCTGGGAATATGACGAGCCATGGAGCCGTGGTCGCGTGCGTCAACACGGAACCGGCGAGCATCCGCCCCCATGACGGCGCGGGGGGAGGGACGCCGAGACCCAGGTAGCTGAGCGCCGATTCGATGAGGATGGCGGAGCCGAGTTGGACGGAGGCGACGACGATGATGGGCGCCAGAACGTTCGGGAGCAGGTGGCGGAAGATGATGCGGGTGTTGGAGGCGCCGACGGCATGGGCGGCCTCCACGAAGACGTTGTTCTTCACCGACAGCGTCGCGCCCCGCGCCACTCGCAGCGCCGGGGGGGCGAAGCTGATGCCGATGGCCCAGACCACGTTCCACAACCCGATGCCGAACACCGTGATGAACGCCATAGCCAGCAGGATGCCGGGGAAGGCAATCATGATGTCGGTCACGCGGGAGAGGAAGTCGTCGACGCGGCCGCCTATGAAGGCGCTGAAGATGCCGAGAATCGCGCCTATCGTCGTGCCCATGCCGATGGAGGCGAAAGCGACGATGAGCGAGACGCGCGCGCCGTAGACGATCCTGGAGTAGAGGTCGCGCCCGAACTCGTCGGTCCCCAGCCAGTGATCGAAGCTCTGGCCGACCTTCAACGCGGTGAAATCGGCGATGAGCGGGTCGTGGAAGGTGATAAGCGGCGCCAAGAAGGCCGCCAGGATGGTGATGAGCACGATGAGGAACCCCAGCGCGCCCAAGGGCTTGCGCCGCGTGAACCGCCACGCGGCGATGCTCCGGCGATGCAGCAGGCCCATCGCGCCCTGCCTGCCCGCCGCCGCCCTGCTTGCCGTTGCCACGCTCATTCCATCACCGCGCTACGAGTAGCTGATCCGTGGGTCGAGCCATGCGTACACGATGTCGACCACAAGGTTGAGGAGGATAACGACGACGACGGAGATGAGCACCAGCGCTTGGATAACCTCGTAGTCGCGCGTGCGGATGCTGGTCAGCATCAGCGAGCCCAGGCCGGGGATGGAGTAGACGGTCTCGAGGATGACGGTGCCCGCCAGCAGGAAGGCGAAGGTGACGGCGCTGAGGCTGATGACGGGGATGAGGGCGTTGCGTAAGGCGTGGCGGATGATGACGACGCCGGGCATAAGTCCCTTGGCGCGGGCGGTGCGGATGTAATCCTCGCCCAGCACTTCGAGCATGGATGAGCGCGTCATTCTGGCGGCGATGGCCGCGCCGCCCACGCCAAGCACCAACGCGGCCGGGCCGAGTTGGAGCATGTTGTTGCCTGGGTGCTCCCACAGGAGGAAGTAGCCCAACGGCGGACTCCAGTTGAAGACGCGCGAGGTGAACAGGAGCAGCATCAGCGCCACCCAGAACTGGGGCATGGCGAGGAAGAGGATCGACCAGAAGCGCGAGATAGTGTCCACCGCCTTGTCGCGGCGCATCGCGGACACGATGCCCAGCGGTATGCCGATGGCGAAGGCGAGTATCTGACCCATCAGGGCCAGCTGGACGGTGAGCGGCAGGCGGGAGGTGATTTCGTAGGCGACGGTGCGGTGGGTGAAGGCGGACTCGCCGAACTCGCCCCGCAGCGCGTTCCCTATCCAGACGAAGTATTGTACGGGCAGCGGGCGGTTCAGGCCCAGCTCCTCGCGTATCGCCTCGATCGCCGCCTCGTCGGCGACGCCCGAAGCGTCCGTGCCCAGCGCGATGAAGAGCGCCACGTCGCCCGGCAGCACGCGCAGCACGAGGAAGACGACGAGCGTGGAGGCGAAGATGGTGGGCACGGCCAGGATGGCGCGCCGCAGGACGTACTGCCCCACTACGCCTCCTTTCCGCGCGCCGCGCCGCGCTCGTTCATCATCATCGCCTCCGTCATGCCTTGATGCACGCCGCCCACTGGCCGGGGCGAATCTCCCGCAGCTCCGGCCTCGCCTCCTTGCATGCTTGCTCCGCTATCGGGCAGCGCGTGTGGAATACGCAGCCTGGGGGCGGGTCTTGGGAACTGGGCACCTCGCCCTCGAGGATGAACCGCTCGCGCTTGGCCTCTGCCGCCGGGTCGGGCACCGGCGCGGCGGCGAGGAGCGCCCGCGTGTAGGGGTGCGTAGGCTCGGAGAACACGTCCGTCTCGCCGCCGAATTCCATCACCTGCCCGAGGTACATAACGGCGATGCGGTCGGCGATGTGGCGCACCACCGACAAGTCGTGGGCGATGAAGAGGTAGGTGAGGTTGAACTCGGCGCGGAGTTCCTCCAGCAGCGTGATGATCTGCGCCTGGATGGACACGTCCAGCGCGGAGACAGGCTCGTCGCAGACGATGAAGGCGGGGCTGACGGCTAGGGCGCGGGCGATGCCGATGCGCTGGCGCTGGCCGCCGCTGAACTCGTGCGGATAGCGGTCGGTCATCTCGGGGTTCAGCCCCACGATGGAGATCAGTTCCTCCACCCTCGCGCGGTAGGCGGCTCTGCCCTGGGCGAGGCGGTGGATAATCAGCGGTTCGCCGATAATCTGCCCGGCGGTCATGCGCGGGTTCAACGAGCTGTAGGGGTCTTGGAAGATGATCTGCATCTCGCGGCGCACGCGGCGCGTGTCGGCGGAGCCCAGTTTCGTCAGCTCTTGGCCCCGAAAGGTCACCTTGCCGGAGGTGGGGCGCGTGAGCTGGAGGATGCTGCGGCCCAGGGTGGTCTTGCCCGACCCCGATTCGCCGACGACGGCGAGTGTCTCGCCCTCGATGAAGTCAAGGCTGACATCGTCCACCGCCTTGACCGTGCCGACCTGGCGGCGCCGTATCAGCCCCTTGGTGACGGGGAAGTGCACCGACAGGTTGCGCACCTGCAAGAAGGCCGCGTCCGCGCCGGGGCTGCCGTTGCCGTTGGTCTGCATGACGATCGCGCCCTTGCCCCTAGTGGGCAGCGGCGACCTCCGCAATCTGCCAGCAGGCGGCCTCGTGCCCGTCGCCGACCGATTCGAGGATGGGCGTGTCCGCCGTGCAGCGCTCGACGGCATAGCGGCAACGCGGCTGGAAGGCGCAGCCGGGCGGGAGATTCCCTAGGTCGGGCGGCTGCCCCTGGATGGGATCGAGGCTCTCCGTCTTGGGCTGGTCGAGGCGCGGCACCGACTTGAGCAGGCCCAGTGTGTAAGGGTGGCTGGGGTTGGCGTAGACCTGGGCCGCCGAGCCGCGCTCGATGATTTTGCCCGCGTACATCACGTTCACGTCGTCCGCGTAGCGCGCCACGACGCCCAGGTTGTGCGTGATGATGATGAGCGACACACCGAGGCGCTGCGTCAACTCCTTCATCAACTCCAGCACCTGCGCCTGGATGGTCACGTCGAGCGCGGTTGTGGGTTCGTCTGCGATGACCAGCTTGGGGTTGCAGGAGATGGCCATGGCGATCATCACGCGCTGCCGCATACCGCCGCTGAACTGGTGGGGGTACTGGGCAAGGCGGCTCTCCGCGTCGGGAATGCCCACCTGCCGCAGCAGTTCGGCGGCGCGTTGGTTGGCGTCGTAGCGGCTCATGCCCAGATGCAGCTCCAGCGCCTCGGTCAGCTGGCGGCCGATGGTCAGCACGGGGTTCAAGGAGGTCATCGGCTCCTGGAACACCATGCCAATCTCCTTGCCCCGGATGCGGCCCATCTCGTGTTCGCGGAGGGCGAGCAGGTCGACGCCGTCGAAGACGATGCTCCCGCTCACGATGCGGCCCGGCGGCCACGGAATCAGCCGCATCACGGAGAGGGCGCTGACGCTCTTGCCACAGCCGCTCTCGCCCACGAGGGCGAGCGTCTTGCCCTCCTCCAGGGTGAAGGAGACGCCGTCAACCGCCTTGACCAGCGCTTCGTCCGTCGTGAACTGGGTGCGCAGGTCTTGGACCTCGAGCAGCGTGGTCATGGTGTCGCCGCCAGGGGATGGATGCGCGCGTCCATAGGCGTCAAGTCATACCACAACGCGGGAATACATGCTTGAACAGCGCCTCTGCGCCGCCAAATGCGCACGACGGCACCCTCATAGTACGAACTCCGCCGTTTCGCGTGTCAGGGACGGCTCATCGCAGCGCTGTCAACGTCCCGTCCGCCGTCAGCAGCACGACGTGTTCTCCGGCCAACGCGGGCGGCGATCCGATGGGGGCGTTAGCGGCGTGCAGCAGCCGCGACGCGCGCTCGCGCGCGTCTACCGCGTGAAGTCCACGTTCCGAGCCTACGAGTACGATCTCGCCGCTGACCGTGGGCGCCGAAAGATAGGCCGCGTCCAGATCCACGCTCCACAGCGATTCACCCGTGCGGGCGCTCAGGGCGTGGAGCGCGCCGTCGGGCGCCGACACGTAGAGCGCGCCGTGGGCCAGGGCGGGGGAGGCTTGGAGCGGTTCGCCGGAGAGGAGATGCGACCAAAGGAGGCCTTTGGCGACGGGCAGATCGCCGAGCATGCCCCAGGCGTAGAGGTTCGTCTTCCAGAAGTTGAAGCCTTTTTCGAGCGGGTACTCGAGGGCGCGCCAATCGATGGCCCACACCCGCCCGTCGCCGGACGCGGCGTACAGGGCGTCTTCGCCTAGCAGCGGCGAATCCGCGACGGGCCCGGCGCTCTCGAAGACGAGGCGTTTCTTGCCCGTCTTCACGTCGATGAGGTGCATGGCGCCGCCCGACGACGCGGCGGCGACGACGACGTCGTTCACGGCGGGCGAGCCGACGATCCAGCCGCCGCTGTCGTAGGCCCAGCGCAGCGCGCCCGTCCGCGCGTCCAGCGCGTAGAGGAATCCGTCGGCTGCGCCCAGGTAGAGCGTCCCCTCGTACACGGCAGGGGAGGCGAATATGGGGTTGCGCGCCTGGAACGACCAGCGCTCCGCGCCGTCCGCCGCGTCGAGCGCGATAAGCCGTCCGCCGCGCGTTCCCGCGTAGACGAACTCCCCCGCGGCGGCGGGAGTCGCCTCGATGGGGTTGTCCGCCTCGTAGCGCCACAGCAGGCCGCCGTCGTCCAGGGAGAAGGCGGCCACTACGCCCGCCTGCGAGGCGGCGTAGACGGCGCCGTTGGCCACGACGGGCGACGCGGACGCGGGCGCGCCCAGCGACGCCGTCCACGCGACCTCGCCGCCAACCGGCGCGCCGTTCAACGCCGCTCCCTGGTGCCTCGGCCCGCCGTGGAGCATCGGCCAGGTGTCCGGCGCTTGCGCCGCGCTCCACTGCGTCGTTGGCGGGTCGAGGATGGGGTCGGGGCGGACCCACAGCGCCAGCGCCACTAGGGCGGCAAGCAGGAGCGCCGCGCCCAGGGCGGCGAGGAGGCGCCTGCGGTTGCGCAGGCCGCGCGCGTGCTCCAACGCGAAGTGGCTTGGGTGGCGGTCGAGCGCCGTCCAGCAGTTGGCGCAGCGCGTTGCGTCCGGCACGTTGGCGCGGCCGCAGGCGGGGCAAGCGGCGGCGGGCGAGGGCGCGTCCGAACCCTCGCGGGGCATGCGCCCCGCCGCTCCGCTCTGTTCGGCTTGCGCCACGGCTCACTCTTCGCCTTTCCCCGCCCTCGGCGGCGCGGCGGTTGAGGGAGCGCCTATCCCGCCGCGACGCCCTCCAGGGAGTTGGCGAACTCGATGATGTGGTGGCGGAACAACGCGGGCGGGATCGCCGCACGCCCCTGGCCGGATGCCATGCTCGGCACGATGGCGAGGCGCACCTGCTCCGGCATCTCGTTCTTCAGCTCGATGGCGTGGTCGAAGGTGCCGCGCCCGCGCGTGAGGATGTCGTCCGACTGCAAGACAAGGATGGGGCAGCCGATGCGAGTGACGTGGTCGGAGTACTCGCCGACCACATCGTGGAGGGGGTTGGAGACGCGGAGGTTGTAGTAGGTCTGGAGCTCGGCCTTGTTGCGGATGTTGTAGTAGTTGCGGTAGGCGGTCAGCCAGTCCTCCCCGTGGCGGCGGCGCATCTCCTCCTGCTCGGCGGAGGGCAGGTTGGCGCCGTCGCCGCCCGCGCGGTTCATGTTGGAGTCGAGCTCCTTGATCAGGTAGGTGTGCGGCGCGGTGAGGATGATGGAGCGCACGCGCTCGGGGTATTCGATCGCGAACCGCATCGCCACGCGGGAGCCGAGGCTGATGCCGTACACGTGCGCCCGCACGATGCCCAGGTAGTCGAGCAGTGCGCGCAGGTCTTGCACCCATGCGTCGTGGGCCATGCTCTCGACGTGAGCGCTGCGCCCCATGCTCCGCATGTCCGGCGCGATGACGCGGAAGCGCTGCGAGAGTTCGGCGTGGTGCTCCTCGAAGGCGTGGGCGCTGCCGTTAGCGCCGTGCAGCAGCACGAGCGCCTCTCCGTTGCCTACGTCGTCGTAGTAGTGCGGCAGTCCGTTGATGGTCGCGGTTGGCATGGCGCGCCTCCTGGGTGCGGGTTCAGTGCGCGCCCATCGTAAGGAGCGCGGGGCGGGCGGTCAATCGCGGGCGGCCGGGCGCGCTAGGCGGCGGCGTAACAGGAGGCGCAGCGGGGCTTGGCGTAGGTGGTGGGCGCCTCCTTGCCGCAGGCGTGGCAGTAGCGCTCGGTGTACTCGCGGTTCTTGTATTCGTCCCATATGGCGAAGCACTTGTCGCACAGGGGCTTATCGAGGTTGTGGGGGATGAGGGCGCTGCAGCGAATGCAGTGGGTTCCCTGGATTCTGCCCAACACCTTGCCTAGCACGCGCTTGGGCGTGTCCTTGTCGATGACGTACGGGGCTCGCTTTTCCTCCAACCGCTCCCGTCTTTCCTGGCGCCCGTTAACCGTGGCCTGGGGCGCGTCGTCTCCCATGATGCCGCGCTGCGTCAGGCGCTTTGCGTACTCCTGCAAATCGCGCACCTGCTCCTTGGCCTCCAGACAGACGCCCACCTCTAGCGAGTTGCGGCTGGAGTGTCCGGAGAGGTTCATGGAGGTAAGCAGCGCCGACGACTCATTCAAGTAGAACTTGGCATGGAGGCTGGGAACTACGTGAACGGTGGTTTCTTTCGCGCGCAGCCACGCCAGGTCGTTGCGCGTCCTTTGGGGGTCGAGCGCGTTCTTGTCGATGGGGCGGCAGATGAGCGTGACGCGGACATCGCGCTGCCGCGCCTCCTCGATCGCGGTTTTGAGGTGAACCCAGAGGTCGATGTAAGGAGAGACGAGGACGACGTACTTCTCGGCGCTGCGGATGATGTCCAGGATAGCGCCGGGGACTTGGTCGTCGGTGAGCACGCCTGCGTTGGGTTGCGCCATTGGGGAATCGTAGCGACGGCGGGGCGCGGCGGTCAATGGAGGAGGGCGGCGGCGGTTCCCTTTGTGGGGGGCGCTCTGTGAAACTAGGGGCGCTATGGCGGTGCTGCTGTTTCTGGCGATACTGGGGTTTCTGGTGGTGGCCCACGAATTGGGGCACCTGGCCGTGGCCAAGGCGTCGGGCGTGCGGGTGCTGGAGTTCGGCGTGGGGTTTCCGCCCAAGCTGCTGGGGTTCCGTTGGCGGGGGACGGACTACCGCCTGAACCTGCTGCCTCTGGGGGGCTACGTCCGGATGCTGGGCGAGGACGAGGCGGAGGGGTCGTCCGACCCGGCGGCGTTCGCCAATGCGAGCGCGCCTCGGCGGCTGGCGATCCTGGCGGCGGGGGCGACGGTGAACGCCCTGCTGCCCATCTTCCTGCTGACGGCGGTGCTGGCGCTGCCGCAAGACGTGGCGACGGCGGACGTGGTGGTCACGCGGGTTGCGCCGGGCAGTCCGGCGGCGACGGCGGGCGTGGAGGCCGGCGACGTGGTGCGCGAGGCGGACGGGCGGAGCATCGACCACAGCGTGTCGCTGCAGCAGGCGATCCACCTGCGCTTGGGCGCGGAGTCGGCGTGGGTGGTGGAGCAGGAGGGCGAGCGGCGGGAGGCGCGGCTGATTCCGCGCGTGGACCCGCCGCCGGGCGAGGGCGCGGCAGGCGTCGAGATCGCCAACGCGCGGGTGTCGGCGGCGTCCGTCGAGCGCGGCTCGGCGGCGGCGGCGACGGGTCTCCAAGCGGGCGACACGCTCGTGCTGGTTCGCGGCGGCGGCGCGTCCGACCAGGCGCTGACGGCGGCGGACGCGGAAGCGGCGCTCGCCTCGGCGTCCGGCCTAGAAGACGCGGAGGCGCTGGTGCTGCGGCGCGGGCGGTTGATCGCGCTCGGCATGGCGGGCGCCGGGGCGCTTGACGGCGCCGCGTGGGAGGAGCGTCCGCCGGAGCGCCGGCGGTTGCCGCTATGGAGGGCGTTCGTGGGCTCGTTCCAGTGGATGGGGGACATCTTGGTGTCGTTCCGCAACGAACTTTCGCGCGTCGTGGCGGGCGCGTCGTCGTTGGAGGTGGCGGGGCCGGTGGGCATCGCGCAGCTGACGGGGGAGGTGGCGAGCGGCGGGTCGCGTTCGCTGGTGGTGTGGACGGCGCTGCTGAGCATGAATCTGGCCATCGTGAACCTGCTGCCCCTGCCCGCGCTGGACGGCGGGCGCATCGCCTTTGTGCTGGTCGAACTGGCGCGCGGAGGCCGCCGTCTTGCCCCGGAGAAGGAGCGCCTCGCCCACTTCGCCGGGTTCGCGGTGCTGATGGCGGGCGTGCTGCTGATCAGCGTCAACGACATCCGCCGTTTGCTGGCAGGCTAGGCGAGCGCAATGGCCGCCCAACTCGGAACCTTCGACGACCTTCTGGCGCTGGCGCCCGAGCCGCTGCGTCCGGTCGTGGAGGCGCTGCGGGCGGCGGCGTTCGCGGCATGCCCTGAGGCGAACGAAACGGTGCGCCTGGGCGATCGCGCCGCCTCCTACGGCCTCGGCCCGCGCAAGATGCTCGACGGCTACGCCTACGTCATGCCCCACGCGCAATGGGTGAATCTCGGTTTCTACCAGGGCGCGGCGCTGCCCGACCCGGAGGGGCTGTTGGAGGGGACGGGCGCGCGGTTGCGGCACGTCAAGGTTCGCTCGGCGGAGGAGGCGGGGCGCCCGGCTTTGCAGGCGCTGTTGGAAGCGGCGGTCACCGAGCGCCGCGCGGCGCCGGGGCGGTGAGGAGTGTCCGCGCCGCCATTCTCGTCGCCCCCCAAGAAATAAAAAAACCTTTTGTGGGGGATACCCCCACGCCCCCTGCGGAGGGGCGGCTGCCCCTCGGCGCTCCCCGCGATCTCCTTGTTATGCAAGGGCGCCGGGGGCGTGGGGTACAATAGCGGTGCGAGGCAACGCGAACGCGGAGCAAAGGAGCGGTCATGGGACGCAGGGTTACCAAGCCGGTGTACGTGGGCGAGGTGAAGGTGGGCGGGGACGCGCCCGTCACCGTCCAGTCGATGACCAAGACGGACACGCGGGACGTGCAAGCGACGGTCGCGCAGATCCACGAGCTGGAAGAGGTTGGCTGCGAAATCATCCGCTCCGCCGTCCCGGACATGCAGGCGGCGCAGGCGCTCGGCGACATCAAGCGCCAGATTCACATCCCGCTGGTGGCCGACATCCACTTCCACTACCAGTTGGCGTTGGAGGCGCTGCGCCAGGGCGTGGACTGCCTGCGGCTGAACCCGGGCAACATCCGCGACGCCGACCGCGTCCGCGAGGTGGTGACGGAGGCGAAGGCGCGCGAAGTGCCCATCCGCATCGGCGTCAACTTCGGCTCGCTGCCGCCTGTCGGCGCCATCGGCGTTACGCGCGGCCAGCACCGCCACAAGGACGGCGTGAACCGCCTGACCAAAGGCTCGGACGCGGCGGGCGAGGGCGAGACGGTGTCGGTGGTCGATCACATGGTGGCGACGGCGCTGTGGGAGATCGGCCTGCTCGAGGAGCTCGACTTCGACCTCATCAAGATATCGCTGAAGGCCTACGACGTGGACACGACGGTCGAGGCGTACCGCAAGCTGGCCAAGATGGTTCCCTACCCGTTCCACCTCGGCATCACGGAGGCGGGGACGGCGAAGGGAGGCTCCATCCGCAGCGCCATCGGCCTCGGCGTGCTGCTCTACGATGGCATCGGCGACACCATCCGCGTCTCCCTCTCCGACGAATCGCGCGAGGAGGTGGAGGTCGGCTACGAGATACTCAAGGCGCTTGACCTGCGCAAGAAGGGCGTGCAGCTGGTGGCGTGTCCGTCGTGCGGGCGCGCCGACGTGGACATCCGCAAGCTGGCCAACGACGTGGACGAGCTGCTGAAGACGCGCGAATCGCCCGTGAAGGTGGCGGTGATGGGCTGCGAGGTGAACGGCCCGGGCGAGGCGAAGGACGCGGACGTGGGCATCGCGGCGGGCGCGGGCCGTGCAGTGATATTCCGCAAAGGCCGCAAGACGCGCATCGTGGAAGAGGCGGAGATGATGACGGCGCTGCTGGAGGAGGTGGACGCGGTGACGGCGGAGCTGGCGCCGGTGGGGGGATAGCGCGATGTCCTACTTGTAGAAAAAGCTTTTGAACACTTCCTCGGGGTTTTCGAAGATGGCCTTCAACTGATTGCTAACGGATTCGCTTGTGCCGAGGTTTCCCTGACCGTGATTCTTGAGGAAATCCTCGGCAATTATCTGCGCGACGCAGCACTTAACCGTGTCGGCGCCTCCGTAGAGTGCTCAGGTTGTTGAGTCCTGCGCGCAATAGACGAGGAAAACAGCCTCGTCATCCTGAATCAGTTTGCTGCACACCTCAAGGTCGTGGCAGCGGCACTTGACTATTGGCTGTGCCATTATGAGTGGCCCTCAAAGCAAGGATTCGGCAGCATAACAGCCAACCGTAGGCGTATTGCCAGGGTAGACCCCTGGATTGTCAAGTCCATAATCAAACCGACTGTTAGCGTAAGCATAGGATTTAGGAATAACCCCCAAGGCATTCTTCCGCAAACTTCCGCCAAGCCAGGCTGCTCCCGGGGGAACCCCATCCCCCGGCGCCCCAGCCGCTGAGGTTCTGCATCTGTTTTGCGCAATCACTACGTGACAGCGCTGGCCGCTTCACGCCCGGCTACTGGCACTGCGGGCTGAGCGGCGACCATCCGACCTGGGCACTTTCCACGCCCAAGCGCTTGGCATCGGGCGCAAGGGGGTGCTGCCGGAGATGCTGCGATTGCTGACGCGCCGGCGTGAGGGGCGGCGGCCCGACGTGGGTGGCTTGAACCTCTAGCGCCCGCTGCGGGGCGTGTGCTACAATATCCACGAATGCTCAAAGGCATCTTCCGAAAACTCCGCGCTAAGCCTGACCTTCCTCCCCGCGAGGAAGGTGCTCCGCCCCCCGCAGAACCGACCGCCAAGTCGGCGGCGCCGTCCGAGCAGGACGCGCCGCCTCGCCGCCGCTCGCGCCGCGGCAACCGCCGCCGGGGCGACTCCGACCGCGCGGGCGCGACCCCGCAGGCGGCGACTCAAGCGCAGCAAGCCGACGCTCCATCAGCTCCGGCACAGCCTCCGCGTTCGCGCGGTGCGGCGCGGCGCAACGGGAACGGACGCGCCAACGGCGCACGGGAAGACGAAGCGAGGTTCCCGCTTTCGCGGGAACGACGGAATGGAGAGCGGGAAGGACGGGAAGAGGGGCAGGAACAACAAGAAAGGGAACGAGGGGGAGCGCCGCGCGAGCGGCCAGTGCGCCGCGTAGAGGCCGAGGAACACCGGGAAGAGGAGCGGGAACGGCCGCGCGAGCGCCCTGAGCGCCGGGGCGCCGTTGAGGCGCAGGGGCCGCAGCCGCGCACGGAGCGTTTCGGCGAGGCGATGGTGTCGC
>JAGWBE010000024.1:14138-15356 GCA_021296055.1 Dehalococcoidia bacterium
GGGTTCGGCATTCCCATCGCCGAGACAGTGGACGGGCGCGAGCGCTACGTGCAGGCGATCGTGCTGACGCCGACGCGCGAGCTGGCGCGCCAGGTGGCGGGCGAGGTCGAGCGACTGGTGAAGCACACCGGGGCGCGCGTGGCGGCGGTCTACGGCGGCGCGCCGATGCCGCCGCAGGTGCGCGCGCTGGAGGATGGTGCGCAGGTGGTGGTGGGGACGCCGGGGCGCGTCATCGACCACCTCGAGCGTCGCACGCTGGACGTGAGCCGCGTGCGTTTGGCGGTGCTGGACGAGGCCGACCAGATGCTGGACATCGGTTTCTTCCCCGACATCCGGCGCATCCTGCGCAGCACGCCCCGGAGGCGGCAGACGGCGCTGTTCACGGCGACGGTGCCGACGCCCATCAAGCGTCTCATCTACGCCTACCTGAACGACCCGCGCACCTGTCTGGCGGGAGAGGAGTCTCGCCCCGTCGAAGAGGTGGAGCAGGTCTACTACGAGGTGGCGGGGCGCGATAAGCCGGAGGCGCTGGCGGAGGTGATGGAGGAGCGGCCGGGGGAGCAGACGCTGGTGTTCTGCCGCACGCAGGTGGCGGTCGACCGGGTGGTGCGCATCCTGCGGCGGAAAGGTCACGCCATCGAGGGCATAGCGCGAGCGCAACGACGTTATGGACGGCTTCCGCCAGGGGCGCGTCAAACTGCTGGTGTCCACGAACCTCACCGCGCGCGGCATCGACGTGCCGACCGTCGAGAACGTGGTCAACTACGACATCCCGGAGACGGTGGAGGAGTACGTTCACCGCATCGGGCGCACGGCGCGCATGGGGCGTCCCGGCACCGCCATCACCTTCTTCTCCGAGTGGGACACGGAGTTCTTCGACGCCATCCGCGACCACGTGGGCGCGGAGCTGCTGACGGAGCGCGAGTTGTCCCTCTACCGCGCCGCCGCGGGCTAGCCGCGCTCCGCCGCTCCCGCGCCTACTTCGCCTTATACTCCCCTTATGCCCCGTCCTCTACGCCTCTTGTTTCCCGCCGCCGCGCTCGTGCTCGCGGCGGGCCTATTCCTCGCGCAGGCCCTCCTCCCCTCGCCGCCCGCAAGCGCCCAGGGCTCGCCGCCCCCGTTCCCCTACGTGTTCAGAGGGACAGTTACGCTCGACGGCGCGCCCCTGGCCGGTTCGGCGACGTTGACCGCCCAGGTCGGCGACTGGACGAGCCGTCC
>JAGWBE010000024.1:15706-16784 GCA_021296055.1 Dehalococcoidia bacterium
GCTCGCGCGCCGTTTGGGAGGGTAGCGCGGTCGCCCCTACAACCCCGCCCCAATCCCCATGAAATAGAAAAACGTTTTGTGGGGGTTACCCCCACGCCCCCAGCCGAGGGGCGGCCCCTCGGCGCTCCCCGGGTGAAGGGGATTGGGGTTGCGCAACCGTCGCGCGCGCCCCTATTCGACGCCGACGGGCTGCAGCAGCACTACTTGCAGCTCTTGCGGCATCGTTGAGCGCGTCAGGGTCAGGCGCGACTGCGGCTCCGGCGCCGATGCGCCCATCGCCTGAAGGAAGGGGCCTATCTCGTTCAGACGATGCTCTTCGCCGGAGCGCCCGTGCATGACCGGCACGACCACACGGGGGCTGATGGTGTTCACCATCTCCACCAGGTCAGGCAAGGGCAGACCATCCCGCGCCCCGGCCGGCACGATGAGCACCTGCGGCGACGACAACTCCTCTGTCTGATCGTCGGTCAACACAGTGCTCGGAGTTCCCAGGTGGCAGACCATCATTCCCTCGACCTCTACGGAGTAGACGGTGTTCCACAGTGGCTCGGGGGCGTCCTCCGCCCCGCGCTTGGTGCGCACGCCGCGGATGTTCAGCCGCGACGCCTGGTACTCCCCCGGCCCGTCGATGACTAAGGGCGCGGGGTCGGCGTCGAGGAGGTGGGCGGCGCTGTGCATAGGGTCGCCGCCGCTGACGGTTACGACAGACGCGGAGGCAAGGGCGGTCGGGATGCGCATCCCCTCCTGCGGCGGATACGGATCCATGATGAGGGACGTGTTGCCGCTGCGGATGCGGACCGCCGCGTGTCCGAGCCATACGATGTCCACGCGCCTACTCCCGCCCCCGCCCTACGAGCGCCCACGCGCCGGGGAGCGCTACGGAGGCAAGGTAGAGCTTGGCCAGGTCGCCCGCGACGAAGGGCCACAGCCCCCACTCAAGGGTGTTGGGCACTACGTTCGCGCCCGACGTCCACCCCTGATCGACGGCCCAGTAGCCCAGCCAGAGCAGGCCTGGGACGTAGAGGGCCGCGTTGCCCGCGAGCAGCGCGAGCAGCACCCGCCAGCTCCGGTCCCAGCC
>JAGWBE010000024.1:16853-18740 GCA_021296055.1 Dehalococcoidia bacterium
TGCCCGTTCCCTCCCATGGGAAGAGGAAGTGGAACACCACGCCATCGCCAAGCGACGGCGCGAACACGGGCAGACCGACGCTCCCCACGACGGCGTAGAGGGCCAGGCTTGCGGCGCCGCGGTTCGCCCCAAGCGCGCCGCCCGTCAGCAGCACAGCCAGTGTCTGCCCCGTGATAGGCACCGGCGTGAAGGGCAGTTTGACCGCAATCTGGGCGAACAATGCCACCAATGCCGCAAACCCAATCACCAGGACTGCGTCGCGCAGCAGTCCGCTGCCGGGCAGGATTGCGTCGGCAAGGTTCGCGCGATGGGCTGCGGTCTGCAAGAGTGCCTCCAAGACGGGGGTGGGGCAAGTATAGCAGCCCCTCCTTTACGCCTTGAAGTGGCGCCCTTCCGTTTGCCCGGAGGGGAATCGAAAGGAGCCCCGCTTCACAGGGGACAGGGCGGCGCGCTAGAATCCGCCGCGCGGCCACAAGCGCCGCGCTAACAGCGACGACACGACAAGGAGAGGCGGATGGCCCTGACCGAGTGGGTTGCGGTCGCCAAAGTCGGCGACCTCGACGACAACGACATGATGATGGTGACGGCTGGGCCGGAGGAGATCCTGCTCGCGCAGGTCGGCGGCCAGTACTACGCCATCGACAACTGGTGCACCCACGCGGGCGGCATGCTCGACCAGGGCATCCTCCACGCCCAGAACCTCGAGGTGGAGTGCCCTCTCCACGAAGGCTACTTCCACCTGGAGTCGGGCGCGGCTCGCGTTCCCCCCGCCGAAGAGGACGCCATCGCCTACGCCGTCAAAGTGGAGGGCGATGACATCCTCGTCGGCCCCAAGGACGGCTAGCGCCCGCCCCTCGACGCTCGCCCTTGCCGCCGCCTAGCCCCCTGCCCCCCGGCTACGTCCGCGAATACTCATGGTGGGCGACATCTTCGGCGGCTACGCATCGTGGGGGCCGCACGCCGCACTGCTCGGCGAAGACCACCGCTTCATCGCCGTATCCCCTCTGCTCGTCGCCTACGCCGCCCTGGGTCAACCGCCGCCGGAGCCATGGGGCATCGGCGCGGAGGGCGAGGCGCTGGCCGCCGCTCTCGACTCTCTCGGCCTCGACAGCGTCCACGTCGGCGGCTGGTCGCTGGGCGGCTCGATCGCTCTCGAATTCGCCATGTCCCACCCTGGCCGTGTCCGCTCCCTCACGCTGGTCGAGCCGCAGACGCGCTGGGCGCTGCGCGCCGCCGGGCGCGTGGCCGACGCCACCGCCGACATCGGATTCATGCGCGCCTTCGCCGACATGGACGAAGTGGACGAGGAGGCGCTGGCCGCCTTCTTCCGCCACGTAGGAGTGGTGGAGCCGGGCGCCCGCCCGCAGGAGAGCCGCGTGGCCTGGACGCACCGTCAAGCCCTTCGCTACGCCTCGCGCGTGGTGGAGCACGACGACGACGCCTCGCGCCTTGGCGCGGTGACCGCGCCCTGCCTCGTAGTGCGCGGCGATGCGACACTCAGGCGTGACCGGCTGATAACGGACGCGCTCGCCGACCTGCTGCCCAACGCCGAACTGCTGACGCTGCCAAGCGATCATACGAGCCACATCAGCGCCATCGACGACTTCGTCGGCGCCTTCCGCCGCCTCGCCGCTAAGGCGGAGGGACGCTGAAGGCGGGGTTACAGCAGGCGCGAGAGCGCTAGACCGGCGGCCAGCAGCAGGCCAACGCGCCAGTGGATGCTGGCGGTGCGAACCATCAGGCGGTTCATATCGGCGCGAGCGCGGGCGCGGCGCAGCATTCCCACGGCGCCCCACGCCCACGGCGCGGTCGCAAGGGCGATGAGCGCCCACAGGTGGGCGGGCGCGGTCGCCAGCGCCGCTCCGGCCAGGGAGGCGTAGCCTGCGC
>JAGWBE010000025.1 GCA_021296055.1 Dehalococcoidia bacterium
CGCCGCACCGCACGCGAGACCAACAGAGGCCCCCCTCCCGCAACGAGGGGGGCCTCTTCTATGCACTCCGCTCCCGCCATATGCGCGCCAGGGACGTCCCCTCCCCTGCCCTCCGTCTGTCCCGCGAAAGGAGCCCGTTGCGTAGCCTCAGGCCCCTTCACGGAGAAGGACAGAGGGGCGCATTGCCGCCCGCTCCGCCGCCGTGCTATACTGCCTCTTCGTTGGCGCGCGGCGCGCGGGCGCTTTGCCCGGCGCGCATTCATACGGTTCGTACGCGACGGTCAGGAGGAGCATGGTTCAGGAGGCAACCGCAGCCCCGGCGCCGGAGGCGGCGAGGGAGCAGACGCAGGGCGACCCGCCCAGCATGAAGTCGCTATTGGAGGCGGGCGTTCACTTCGGCCACCAGACGCACCGTTGGAACCCGAGGATGAAGCGCTTCATCTTCGCGGAGCGCAACGGCATCCACATCGTCGACCTCCAGCAGACCGTCGGCCTGCTGATGCGGGCCTGCCAGTATGTCCAAGACCTCACGGCGGAGGGGGGCAAGCTGCTGATGGTGGGCACCAAGAAGCAGGCGCAGGACGCCATCCGCGAGGAGGCGCTGCGCGCCGGGCAGTTCTACGTCAACCAGCGCTGGCTCGGCGGCGCCATCACCAACTTCGCCACCATCCAGTCGCGCATCGACTACCTGCTCCGCCTCGAGGAGCGCCGCGACCGGGGCGACCTCGTGCACCTGCCCAAGAAGGAGGCGCTGCGCCTCGAGAACAAGGCGGAGAAGATGAACCGCTACTTCGGCGGCTTCAAGGAGATGACCCAACTCCCCGCCGTCCTGTTCATCGTGGACATCGGGCGCGAGGACATCGCCGTGGCGGAGGCGAGGCGCGCGGGCATCCCCATCATCGCCCTCGTCGACACCGACTGCGACCCCACGCTCATCGACTGGCCCATCCCCGGCAACGACGACGCTATCCGCTCCATCCGCCTCATCGCGAGCCACGTAGCCAACGCCGCCCTCGAGGGCCACAACCGGTGGCTCGCGGGACGCGGAGGCTACAGCGCGGGCGAGGACGACCGCGAGCCCGAACCGGTCTTCGCGGTCGCCGAGTAGTCCGGAGCGCACGCCTTGGTCGCCACATCCGACATCAAAACCCTCCGCGACCGCACGGGCGCGGGCATCATGGACGCCAAGCGAGCGCTCGAGGCCTCCGGCGGCGATGTGGATAAGGCGGAGTCCGCGCTCCGCGAGAAGGGCCTCGCCCGCGCCGCCGCCAAGGCCGACTGCGCCACCGCCGAGGGCGTGGTCGAGTGCTACGTCCACGCGGGCAGCCGCATCGGCGCGATGGTCGAGGTGAACTGCGAGACGGACTTCGTCGCCCGCACGCCCGAGTTCAGAGACCTGGCCCACAACCTCGCCATGCAGGTGGCCGCTATGGCGCCTCTCTATCTCGACGACGACGACGCGCCGGACGATGAGGCGCGCTCTCCCGAGGAGGTCTGCCTCCTCAGGCAGGCGTTCATCCGCGACCCCTCCCGCACCGTCAACGACCTGGTGATGGACGTCCGCTCCCGCGTCGGCGAGAACGTCCGGGTCGCCCGCTTCGCCCGCTTCAGCCTCGGGGAGTAGCCCGCGCAGGGGGGACACTATGGCCGTTGCCTCTGTCCGGCGCGCGGTGCTCAAGCTCAGCGGCGAGTCGTTGCGCGGCGACGGCGGCGCGGGGCTCGATTGGTCGGTGCTCCGTTACCTGGCGGAGGAGGTGCGCGAGGCGGCGGCGCTCGGCGTGCAGATGGCGCTGGTCGTGGGCGGCGGCAATATCTGGCGCGGCGCGGAGGCTGAGCAGAAGGGGATGGACCGCGCTACCGCCGACTACGCCGGCATGCTCGCCACCCTCATCAACGCTATGGCGCTCCAAGACGCCCTCGAACGCGCGGGAGTGGACACCCGCACGCAGACGGCCATTGACATCCGCGCCGTCGCCGAGCCCTACATCCGCCGCCGCGCCATCCGTCACCTCGAGAAGGGCCGCGTCGTCATCTTCGCGGCGGGCACCGGCAACCCCTATATGACCACCGACACCACCGCCGCCCTTCGCGCCGTGGAGATCGGTGCGGATGTGCTGCTTATGGCCAAGCACCGGGTGGATGGGGTGTACGACGCCGACCCGCTCAAGCACGCCAGCGCCAAGAAGTTCGAGTGGATCGAGCATATCGACCTCCTCAACCGCCGCTTGGAGGTGATGGACTCCACCGCCCTATCCCTCTGTATGGAGAACGATTTGCCCATCCGCGTCTTCGACATCTTCCACCCCGGCTCCACCGCCCGGCTCCTTCGCGGCGAGCGGGTCGGCACTCTCATATCGGCGCAGCCGCTCCCCGTCTAGGGCGGACGCGCCCCCGCGAGGTGAACTATGGCCGAGAACGCCGCCATCGACGAGACCATCTCCGACGCCGAACGCCGCATGAAGCGCTCGGTCGACCACTTCAGCCAGGAGCTGGCGACGATTCGGACGGGCCGCGCCAACGTCGCCGTCCTCGACGGCATCTCCGTGGACTACTACGGCGCCCAAGCCCCCCTCAACCAGCTCGCCACCATCGCGACCCCCGACGCGCGCCTCATCACTATCCAGCCGTGGGATAGGAGCCTCATCGGCGCCGTCGAGCGCGAGATCCAGAAGTCCGACCTTGGCCTCAACCCCAGCAACGACGGGCAGATCATCCGCCTGCCCATTCCGGCGATGACGCAGGAGCGCCGCCAAGAGCTCGTCAAACGCGTGAAGCGGGCCCAGGAGGACGCCCACGTTGCTATCCGCAACGTGCGCCGCGACGCCCTCGAACACCTCCGTCAGGCCGAGCGCGCCAAGGACATCTCCCAAGACGACCTCCACCGCGCCCAAGACCGCCTCCAGAAGGCCACCGACGCGCAGATCGCCGCCGCCGATCAGGTGACCGCCCGCAAGCAGGCGGAGGTGCTGGAGGTCTAGCCGCGCCGCCCTATGCCTACTCCACCCGACCAGGCGCCGACGCCCGGCGCGGACGTTCCGAACGGCGTACCGAGGCACGTCGCCATCACGATGGACGGCAACGGGCGTTGGGCGCAGCAGCGCGGCCTGCCCCGCCTGGCCGGGCACCGCGCCGGAACGGAGAACATACGCACCGTCCTCGAGGCCCTCGCCCGCCGCGGTGTGCCTTACGCCACGATCTACGCCTTCTCCACCGAGAACTGGGGGCGCCCCGAGACGGAGGTCGAGGGCCTTATCCAAATCCTCGACGACGTGCTCGAGCGTGAGGTGCGCGCCCTCCACGAGCGCAACGTCCGCATCCTGCACCTCGGCTCCCGCGAGCGCCTGCCCGCGCACCTCGCCGACGCCATCGAGGCCGGCCTCGAGCTCACTAAGCACAATGATGGCCTGACCCTCTGCGTCGGCTTCGACTACGGCGGCCGCCGCGAGATCGTGGATGCCGTCCGCGAGCTGGTGACGGCCGGCGCAGCGCCCGGCGACATCACCGAAGACGCCATCCGCGCGCGCCTCTACCTGCCCGAAGTCCCCGAGCCCGACCTCATCGTCCGCACCGGCGGCGATCAGCGCCTCAGCAACTTCCTCCTCTGGCAAGCCGCCTACAGCGAGCTCTACTTCACTCCCACACTCTGGCCCGACTTCGGTGCCGCGGGCGTGGACGAGGCCATTGAGGCCTACCGCCGCCGCCCCAGGCGCTTCGGCAAAGCCCCGGACGCAGCCTCGTGACTGCCGACCAGGCCGCCGACAGCGGCGGCCTCGCCCCTCGCCTCCTCACCGCCGCTGTCGGCCTGCCGCTGCTGGCGCTCGTCCTTTGGGCGGGGAATCCTCTCGTGGCCGTCGCCGCGATTGTCACGGCGGTCATCGCCCTCCGCGAAGCATTTGGCCTCGCCGCGAAGGCGGGCGCCGCGCCCGTTGCCCGCGCGGGCGCGGCGGCGGGCATTGCCGCCGTTGCGGGCGCGGCGCTCGACGGCGCGCTTGCAGTGGCTCTGTTCGGCGCGGGATTGCTCGTCGTGCTGGGCGCGGCGCTCTACCGCGCTCGCGCCGCCGACGCCCTCCGCGCCTTTCTCGCAACGAGCGCGTGCGCCGCGTGGGTTGCGCTGCCCCTCGCCGCGCTCGTCCTTCTGCGCGACCGCTCTATGGGATTGGAGTGGGCCGCCGTCGCGTTCCTCGCCGTGTTCGCAACGGACACGTGCGCCTACTTCGTCGGCAAGGCGTTCGGACGGCGCAAGATGGCGCCCGGCATAAGCCCGGGCAAGACATGGGAGGGCGCGGCGGGCGGTCTGGCGGGCGGTCTGTTGGCGACGGCGGCGCTGATCGCGCTTTTGGAGATACCCTTCCACGCGGGCGCCGCCGCCAGCCTTGGTCTTGCGGTGGGCGTGCTGGCCCAAGCGGGCGACCTGCTCGAATCGAAGCTCAAGCGCCTGGCGGACGCCAAGGACTCCGGCGCGCTCTTCCCCGGCCACGGCGGTCTGCTCGACCGCCTTGACAGCCTGCTTCTCGTCTTCCCCCTCGTGTACTATGCGGCGGCAGCGTGGCCCCTATGAAGCGCATCGTCGTTCTCGGCTCCACCGGCTCCATCGGCAGGCAGACGCTGGACGTGGCGCGCGCGCTCCCCGACCGCTTCCGTGTCGTCGGCCTCGCCGCAGGCGCGAACCTCGACCTCTTTCGCCAACAGGTGGACGAGTTCCGCCCGCGTATGACCAACGCCGCCGCTCTGGACGGCGCTGACGGCCAGACCGACCTTGAAGCGATGGTCGCCGACCCGGACGTTGACCTAGTGATGGTCGCCACCACGGGACGTGTCGGCCTCGCGCCCACGCTCGCGGCGCTACGCGCGGGAAAGGAGGTGGCGCTCTCCAACAAGGAGGTCATCATCATGGCCGGCGAGTTGGTGATGCGCGCCGCCAGGGAGTCGGGCGCGGCCGTGCTGCCCGTCGACTCGGAGCCGTCCGCTATCTGGCAGTGCATCCGGGGCGAGGACTTACCCGTGCAGCGCCTCATCATCACCGCGTCCGGCGGCCCTTTTCGCACGCGCGATCCGCGCGAACTGGCTTCCGTCACGCCCGCCCAAGCGCTCAAGCACCCCACCTGGGTCATGGGGCGCAAGATCACCATCGACTCATCGACGCTGATGAACAAGGGGTTTGAGGTGATTGAGAGCCGCTGGCTATTCGACGTGCCGATGGAGCGCATCGAGGTCGTTGTCCACCCACAGAGCGTCATCCATTCGATGGTGGAGTTCGCCGACGGCTCGGTGAAGGCGCAGATGGGCCCGCCCGATATGCGCCTACCCATCCAGTACGCGATGGCCTACCCCGAGCGCCTGCATAACCCCGCCATCCCCAAGTACGACCCGCTCCGCTACCCGGCGCTCACCTTCGAGGCGTTGGACCTCGAACGCTACCCCTGTTTCGCTCTGGCGATGCATGCGGGCAAGGCGGGCGGCGCGTGCCCGTCAGTCCTGAGCGCCGCCGACGAGGAGGCGGTGCGCCTCTTCCTGGACGGGCGCATCGCGTTCACCGACATCCACCGCATCGTGGCGGGCGTGCTCGACGCCTACCAACCCTCTAACGGCGCAAGCGTCGAGGACATCCTTGCGGCGGACGACTGGGCGAGGCGCGAGGCGGCGAGGGTGGCCGCCGCGCTGTAGCCTGCTCCTAGCCGTACGCGAACGGCGCGAGGGCGCGCACGCCCGCGCTAATCGCGTCCAGGATGGGGGCGGGGTAGACGCCCACGAACACCATGCCCGCGAAGAGCGTCAGCAGCGTGGCTCTGCTCAGGCGCGCGAGGCGCAGGGCACCGCCCTGCGCCCTTCACCACTTGCAAGTAGTAGTAGAGGGACACGAGGCTGGCGATGGTCGCTATGACGACGAGCCATAGCAGCCCCGCCTCCGCAGCCACAGTGAAGAGGTAGAACTTGGTGACGAATCCGGCGAAGATAGGCAGGCCTGCCAGCGACAGCAGCGCCGCCGTCAGCGCCATCGCCGTTACGGGCGAGCGGGAGGCTAGGCCCGCGTAGCCCGTGATCTCCTCCCGCTCCGCGTGTGTCTCCACGATGATCAGCGCGGTGAAGGCCGCCAGGTTCGTGAAGGCGTAGCCCACCAGGTGGAGCACGACGGCGCTCGCCGCCGCGTGGTTGGAGACGACTCCGCCCGCGTCGCCTAGGGCCGCCACGCCCACCAGCACGAAGCCCACCTGCGCAATGGAGCTGTAGGCGAACAGGCGCTTAATGTTCGTCTGCGCCAAGGCGACCAGTGTTCCCACGAGAATCGTCAGCGCCGCGAGAATCGCCAGCGCCAACTGCCACGACCCGAAGCTCGAGCCCGCCGCCTCCGCCAGGAAGCGCAGCAGCAGCGCAAAGGTGGCCGCCTTTGACAGCACGGACAGATGCGCGGTAACCGGTGTCGGCGCCCCCTCGTACACGTCCGGCGTCCACATATGGAAGGGCACGGCGGCTAGCTTGAAGCCGAGGCCCGCCGCGACCATCGTGAATCCCAACGCCGTCGTCGCCGTGTCGTTCTGCGAGAGTGGCCCTGCTATCTCGCGGAACACCGTCGCGCCCAGCGTTCCGTACAGCAACGCAATCCCGAACAGCAGCACCGCCGACGAGAGCGCGCCAAGCAGCACGTACTTGGCGCTCGCCTCCGCCGTCCGTCCATCCCCCCGCGTCAATCCCACCAGGACGTAGAGGCTAAAGGCGAGGAGTTCGAGCGCGACGTAGGCGGTGAGCAGCTCGCCGGACGCGGACATCATTACGGCGCCCAGCGCCGAGAACACGATCATCGCGTAGTACTCGCCTGGGTGGCGCATCTTCCGCCCTACGTAGTCGATGGACATCAGCACCACGGCGATGCTCGCCGCCAGGAAGACCACCTTGAACAGCAGCGAGAACCTATCGACGAAGTAGATTCCCCCGTAGAGAACTTCGTGCGTGTCGCGCAGGTCGAACACGGCGAACAGCATCACGCCGAGCATCCCTAGCGCCGCCGTCGCGCCCGTCAGCCCGTTGCGCTTGTTCTCCCAGCGCGCGGGCAGCGCAAGGTCGAGGCCCAGCACCAAGAAGGCGAGCCCGGCAAGCAGGAACTCGGGAAGCAGCAAGGTGAAGTCGATGCTCAACGCCTACGCTCCCCCGAACGGACGCAGCAGCGCCGTAACGCCGCTGTCGATGACGCGCAAGAAGGGTTGCGGATACACGCCCACCAGCACGATCGGCACGACAAGCACCCCCGCCGCGAACCCCTCCCGCGCCGATATGTCGGGCAGTGCGTTCCAGTCCCGCGAGCGCGGCCCGAAGAAGACGCGCGCGATCAGCCGCAGGATGTACACCGCCGTTATCGCCGCGCCTACTACCCCCAGCGCGCCTAATATCGGCTGCGTTCGGAACGCTCCGATGAACACCAGCAGCTCCGAGATGAATCCGCTGAGGCCCGGCAGCCCGAGGGAGGTGAGGCCGGCGATGACGAACAGCGCGGTGGTCACGCGCATCCGCGAGGCCAGGCCGTTGAGCGCCAGCGTGTCGCGCGTGTGCGCACGGTCGTAGATGACGCCCACGACGGCGAAGAACAGCGCCGTCATGACCCCGTGGGAGAACATCTGCAGCGTCGCTCCGGTCAGCCCCAGCGCGTCCATCGTCGCTATGCCCATCAGCACGTAGCCCATATGGCTCACGCTAGAGTAGCCGACGACGTACTTCAGGTCGGTCTGCGCCATAGCCGATATGGCGCCGTAGATGACGTTCGCCGTCGCCAGTACGAACAGGATGAGCGCCCAATCCTCCATGCCCGAAGGCAGCAGCGTCATTCCCACGCGGATGATGCCGAACGCGCCCAGCTTCATCAGCACGCCCGCGTGCAGCATGCTGACCGACGTCGGCGCGGCCACGTGGCCGTCGGGCGACCACGTGTGGAACGGCCATAGGCCCGCAAGCACGCCGAACCCGATCATCGCCAACGGAAACACGACGCGCTGGAATCCATCGGAGAAGGCGCCGTCGTACGATGCCGCTTGCAGCGCCAGGATGTCGAACGAGCCGATGCCCGCCTCCACGTAGATGGCAATGATGGCGATCCACACCAGCACGCTGCCCGCCACCAGCATCAGCACCAGTTTCATCGCGCCGTATTCTTTCGTCCGCGCGAAATCCGCGAACTTGCTGCTGGAGCCCCACACCGCGATCAGCAGGTACATCGGCACGACCGCCAGCTCGTAGAAGAAGAACAGGAAGAAGAGATCGATGGAGACGAAGGTGCCGTACACGCCGGCGATAAGCAGGTAGAGCAGCGTGTAGTAGGGCTTGGGCTCGCGCTCCGCCGTCGTGGCGATGATGGCCGCCGTGAAGGAGACGATGCCCGTCAGCAGCACCATCAGCGCTCCCACGCCGTCTACGCCGAGCCGGAAGTCGATGCCCAGCTGCTCCACCCACGGATAGACGCGCGTCAGCTGGAACGTCGCCGCGCCCGCGCCGTGGTCGAACACCCAGAACACGTAGATCGAGCCGATAAGCAGCAGCAGCCCCGTGCCCACGCCGATGGCGTGTATCGTCCGGCGCGCTCCCGGCGGCGTCAGCACCAGCACGGCCGCGGTCAACATCGGCAGGTAGATGAGCGCCTCGAGCGCGTGGCGGTCGGCCCAGCTCATGACCTACGCGACCCGCACCCACAGGAAGATCCCAATCGCCAAGACGCCCAGAGCCATGGCCACGCCGTAGTCCGCGAATAGGCCCGTTACATGGCGGCGCAACTGGCGGCCCGCAAACACCGTTCCTTCGCCCGGTCCGTTCACGCCTCGGTCGTTGACCACGCGGCGGTCGAAGAGCGCAACGACGCTGCCCGCCCGCATCACCACCTTGTCGATGACCCACTGATAGCCTGCGTCCAGGTAGTAGCCGCGCTCCAACGCGCGGTGCAGCGATGCGAAGCGCTCGCGCGCGCTTGTCACTACGTCCGCGCGCTTGTCGTAGAGCCGCCATCCCCCGGCGAAGGCGCCCACGGCCAGAATCACGCTGGCGGCGGTCAGCCAAACATTCAGCGTGAAGGGGTGCGCCTTCTCCCCTGGCTGAAGCAGGAACGCCCCGATCCCCTCGTAGCCTCCGCCCAGGGGCAGGACGAGGAAGCCGACGACCAGCGTCAGCGACGCGAGCAGCAGCATCGGCAGTGTCATGACCTTAGGCGATTCGTGGGCGCGCCGCACCGCGTCGTTCAGCGGCCCGTAGAACGCCAAGCGCACCGCCCGCGCCATGTAGAGCGCGCTGAGCACGACGGCTACGAGCAACAGCACGAGGTAGACAGGGTGGAGACCGTCGTGCACGGCGAGGATGATCTCGTCCTTGGACCAGAACGCGGAGAGGAGCGGCAGGCCCGCCAGGGACGCCGCGCCAATCGTGAAGGTCAGCGCCGTCATCGGCATAAGGCGGCGCAGGCCGCCCATCTTGCGGATGTCCGTCTCATCGTCGAGCGCGTGCATCACCGAGCCCGCGCCCAGGAACAGCATCGCCTTCGCCAAACCATGCGTAACTAGGTGGAAGATGGCCGCGGTGAAGCCGCCCGCCCCTAGAGCGAGCATCATGAAGCCCAAGTGGCTCATCGTGGAGTAGGCCAAGATGCGCTTGAGGTCGGTGCTCGTCAGCGCCAGCGCCGCCCCGGCAAGCCCGGTGATAAGCCCCACCGCCGCGACCACGGCCAACGCGTCGCCCGACGCCTCGAACAACGGCAGCATCCGCGCCACTAGGAACACCCCCGCCGCCACCATCGTCGCCGCGTGAATCAGCGCGCTCACTGGCGACGGCCCCTCCATCGCGTCCGGCAGCCACACGTGCAGCGGGAACTGCGCCGACTTGCCCATAGCGCCCAGGAAGAGCAGCAGCGCAGTCCCCGTGATGAGCGCGTTGCTCATCTCCTCGCCCGCCGCCGGGTTCGTCGCCCGCGCCAGTATCTCGGTGATGTCGAACGTTCCGGTATGCACCACCAATAGGATGATGCCGATGAGCAGCCCCACGTCGCCGATGCGCGTGGTGATGAACGCCTTCTTCGCCGCCTCGGCCGCCGAGCGGCGCTCGTGCCAGAAGCCGATAAGCAGATAGGAGCACAGCCCCACCAGTTCCCACGCGAAGTAGAGGAGGAGCAAGTTGTCGGCGAGCACCAGCGTCAGCATCGCCGCCGCAAAGAGCGAGTGCGCCGCGTAGTACCAGCCGATACGCTTGTCGCCCTTCATGTAGCCGAGCGAGTAGACCTGCACCGCCAACGCCACGAACGTCACCAGCCCCAGCATCGTCACCGTCAGCGGGTCGATGATGATTCCCCACGCCACCTTCACCCCGCCCGTCTCGAACCAGTCCACGCCGAAGCGATGGAAGCCCGCGCCGCGTTCGATGAAGTCCAACAGCACGAACCAGAAGAGCGCGAATCCCGCCGCGATGGCGAGGATGGACAGGTAGCGCCCGCGCCATGGCAGCCCGTTCCCCGCCAGCGCAATCACGCCGAAGGCGGCGAACCCGAACACCGGTATGAGCCAAGCCCACTCCATGCCCCTAGCTCGCCGCTCCCTTCCGCCGTGTTGTTGTGCTGGGCCGCGTCATCGATCAGCCCCTCAGCGCGTCAATCTCGTCTACGTTGACCGACCCGCGGCTTCGGAAGAGGCGCAGGACGATGGCCATAGCCAGCGCCACCTCCGCCGCCGCAATCGTGATGACGAAGATGGCGATCACCAGGCCCGTCACGTTGTCTCTCACGCTGTAGGCGGCGAAGGCGACCACGATGACGTTCACGCCATTCAGCATCAGCTCGATGCTCATCAGCACCAGCACCGCGCTCCGGCGCGCGAGCGCACCGTACAACCCCAAGCAGAACAGCGCCGCGCCCAACAACTCGAAGTGGAGCAGCGTCACCCTTCGTCCCTCCCGCCCGACCGCGCGATGACGATGGCGCCGATGAGTGCGACCAGCAGCACCAGGGAGGCGATCTCGAAGGGCGCCGCCCAGCGCTCGAAGAGCACGGCGCCCAGCGCGTCGAGGCTCACGCTCGTGCGGACTTCGGCGTTGTAGCTCGCCGCGTCGATCGTGAAGGCGGCCGCCATCACGGCGAACAGGCCGAAGCTGACCGCCGCCGCCAGCGGCCAACGCTTGTGCTCGTCCATCAGCTCCAACTCACCCCGGCGCGTGAGCATCAGCGCGAAGAGAATCACGATGACGACCGCGCCGCCGTAGATGAGCACCTGCGCCAGGGCAAGGAACTCCGCGTAGAGCAGCGCGAAGAAGCCCGCCACGCCTCCCAGCGCCGCGAGCAGGAAGAGCGCCGCGTGGACGATGTTCCGCGTCGTAACTACGCCGATAGCCCCGCCAAGCGTGACGAGCGCCAAGACGTAGAAGACCGCCAGAGCCACCCTACGCCTTGCCTTCCGCTTCGCCGGGCGGCGTCTTGGCCGCCGCCGCCGCCCGTTTCGCCAGCGCCGCGCTCGCCACGTTCTTCTCGGGGTTCGTCGCCGCCCACTGCGTCGTCTCCGTGTAGCGCTCCCCCAGCTCCAGCAGCAGCCCAAGGTCGGCGCGCGCGCCCGTCCGAGAGAAGCTGGACAGCTCGTGCTCGTAGGACATCTCGATGGCGTCGAAGGCGCACACGTCCACGCAGATGCCGCACAGGATGCAGCGGTTGAGGTTGATCTCGAAGGTCTCGATGATCTTGCGCCGGTGGCTCTCCCCGGATGCGAACTTTGGGTTGTCGTGCATCTGCGCCGACATGCACTGCGTCGGGCACTCCCGCACGCACACCATGCATCCGGTGCAGAAAGGCTCCGCCGCCGTCTCGTCCCACAACAGCGCCGGGAAGCCCATGTAGCGTTCCTGCACCGGCAGGTGTTGCTTCGGATAGTGCGCCGTCACCGGCTTGCGGAAGAGCCAGCGCAGCGTGGTCAGCAGCCCCAGCAGTCCGGAGATCATAGCGCCCCCCGCGCAAGGCCTAGCAGTCCGTTCATCCGCCGCATCCTATCGCACCCCCTGCCGCTTCACCGCGCCCGCTCGGCCATCGCGCGCCGCGCGTAGCGCCGCGCCCGCTCCATCGCCGGTCGCCGCTGCAAGCGCACCTGCAAAATCGCGGGCACGGCCAGCACGATTACCGAAAGCGCCGTGAGCGACCATGTCGGCCACCCGTAGAAACGCTGCGCCGCCGCGATGATTACCGCCGCGAAGGACAGTGGGATGAGCGCCTTCCACCCCAGCGACATCAACTGGTCGATGCGCAGGCGCGGATAGGTGGCCCGCAGCCAGAAGATCGCCAGCACGACGGCGTAGGTCTTGGCGAGCACCAGCGCGACCCCCGCCGCCGGGGGCAGGTCTGCGCCGAACGGCCAGCGCCACCCGCCCAGGAACAGCAACGCCGTCAGCGCCGCGATGACGAAGGTGCTCACGTATTCCGCCAGGAAGAACACCGCCCAGTGCGCCCCGCTGTACTCCACGAACGGTCCGCCCACTACCTCCGACTCCGCGAAGTAAATGTCGAAGGGCGTGCGCCCCACCTCCGCGATGCCGGCCAGCAGGAACACGACGGCGGCGAGGGGCAGCAGCGCGACGTAGGGCACGCTCGCCTGCGCCTCCACCACCTCGGCGATGTTCATCGTGCCCGCGACGATCACCACCGTCAGCAGCGTCATGATGATGGGAATCTCGTACGACACCAGCTGCGCCGCCGAGCGGAAGCCGCCCAGCACCGCGTACTTGCTCGCCGACGACCACCCCGCCAGCACCAGCCCCACGATGCTCAATACCGAGAACGCGATGAAAAAGAAGATCCCTAATTCCAGATTCCGCACCGCCATGTCTTGCGCGAAGGGGATGGTGAGCCACACGATGAAACCGGGGACGAACACCAGGAGCGGCGCGGCGTAGAAGATGACCCGCGCCGCCGGCCCCGGCGACACGTCCTCCTTCATCAGCAGCTTCAGCGCGTCGGCGACCGCTTGCAGCAGCCCGAACGGCCCCACGCGCGTCGGCCCCACCCGCCCTTGCAGCCGCCCCAGGAACTTGCGCTCCAACCACACCAGCGACAGCGTCACGACCATCAGCCCGTTGAAGAGCGCGAACAGGCCGGCGCCGATGTAGAGCACGTCCCGCGCCTCGATCACCGGTCCACCTCGCCCAGCACGATGTCGAGGGAGCCGAGGATGGCCACCGCGTCCGCCACGTAGGCGCCCTCCATCATCCGCTCGAGTCCCACAAGGTTGCAGAAGGACGGCGGCCGCACCTTCACGCGGTAGGGCTTGTCCGTACCGTCGCTGACCAGGAAGACGCCGATGTCGCCGCGGGGGTTCTCGGCGTGGGCGTAGACCTCGCCCTTGGGCGGGCGGGCGATGCGGCGCCCTGGCGCCATCACGGGGCCCTCCGGCGTCTGCTCCAACGCCTGCTCCACCATCCGCAGCGATTCGTAGCACTCCCGCAGGCGCACCCAGTAGCGGTCCCAGCAGTCGCCGAACTCGCCCACCGGCACGTCGAACTCCAACCGCTCGTACACCTCGTAGGGGTATGCCTTGCGCACGTCGTAGGCGACGCCGCTGCCGCGCAGGCACGGCCCCGTCAGCCCGCACGAGATAGCGTCCTCCGCGTTGATGACGCCCACGCCCCGCGTCCGCGCCAGGTACACCTCGTTGAAGGTCAAGAGCCTGTCCGTCTCCTCCACGCCTGCGCGCAGGCGCCTTACGACGCTGAGGACACGTTCGGCGAAGTCGCCCGGCACGTCCTCCTTCAGGCCGCCGATGCGGAAGTAGTTGTGCATCATGCGCGCGCCGGTGACGTGCTCGAAGAGATTTTGGACGCGCTCGCGCTCGCGGAAGGTGTACATCACCGGCGTCATAGCTCCTACGTCCAGCGCGTAGGTTCCGATGAAGAGCAGGTGGCTGGCGACGCGGTTCAGCTCGCACAGGATCGTGCGGATGTACTGCGCCCGCTCGGGCGCCTCCACGCCCATCAGCTCCTCCGCCGCCCGCACGAACACCAACTCGTTGTTCAGGTTCGACACGTAGTCCAGGCGGTCGAAGAGGGTGATGACCTGCCCGTAGGACTCGTGCTCGCTCAGCTTCTCCGACCCCCGATGCAGGTAGCCGATGTGGGGCCGCACGCCCATGATGCGCTCGCCGTCGATGGACAACACCATGCGGAACACGCCGTGGGTCGCAGGGTGCTGCGGCCCCATGTTGAGCATCATGTCGACGGTGTCGGTCTGCGGCTCGGCGCTCATAGGACACGGCGGCTCCTTGCCCGCCGCTAATACTCCTCGTACTCGTGCAGCGGGAACGACTTGAGGCCAGGCCGCCCTTCGAACCCCTCGAAGAGCAGCAGGGGAGCCAAGTCGTCGTTCCCCTCGAACGCCACGCCGAACAGGTCGTGCGCCTCGCGCTCGTACCACGCCGCCGCCTGCCACAACCGCGTCGCCGTCGGCGCGCTGGGCGCGTCGGCCGGGAGGTCAACCTTGATGATGGCCTTGCGGTTGTGGGCGACGGAGGCGAGCACGTAGTCCAACTCGATGCGCTCGACGTAGTGGAGCATATCCATCCGCAGCGCGTCGTCGTCGCGGCATCGCCGCAGCACGCGCGCCAACGCGCCGACCTCAACGCGCGCCCACGGCGTCTCCCCTCGCCCACCCGCGGCGACGGCGTCGGCGCCGAGCGCGGCGGCCAGGCGCTTGGCGGTCGCCTCGCCGCGCTCGCTCAACGTCTCGTCCGCCGTCTCGATGGGCGGGCCGCGATGGGGGCGCGGCGCGGGCTGCGCCGACTGAGCGGCGGCCTCCTCTCCCGGCGGGCGCTGCTCCTCACTCACCCGAGCGCTCCTTGGCGTCGCGCTTGATCTTCTGTTGCAGTTTCATGAGGCCGTCCATCAGCGCCTCAGGGCGCGGCGGACAGCCCGGCACGTACACGTCCACGGGGACGACGTGGTCGACGCCCATGACGACGCTGTAGGAGCGGTAGTAGGGGCCGCCGCTGGTGGCGCACGTGCCCATGGCGATGACCCACTTGGGGTCGGGCATCTGCTCGTAGAGGAGGCGGATAGGCTCCGCCATCTTCTTCACGACGGTGCCCGCCACGATCATGACGTCCGACTGGCGCGGCGAGGGCCACGTTACGACGCCGAAGCGGTCGAAGTCATGGTGCGCCATGTGCGTCGAGATCATCTCGATGGCGCAGCACGCGAGGCCGAAGGAGAGCGTCCACAGCGAGTTGCGCCGCGCCAGCGACGCCAGCTGGTCTACGGTGGAGGTGATGACGCCGGGCGCGGCGGAGAGCGCGTTGGGCGCGGGGCGGTTGCCCTTTCCCGCCGTTACGTCGCCGCCCTCCTCGCTCTCGAGGAATCGCCCCTCGCGCGGGCGTTCCCACCGTTCGGGAACGAATAGCGGCAGCGGTTGCCCCTTGCCCGGCTCTACCGCCACTCCAACACCCCCTTGCGCCAGGCGTAGGCCACGCCGAACAGCAGCACCGCGATGAACAGCAGCATGGCGTAGAAGACGTAGGCCGCCGTGTCCAGGAACACCACCGCCCACGGAAAGAGGAACACCGCCTCCACGTCGAACACCAGAAAGAGGATGGCGAAGATGTAGTAGCGGACGTTGAACTGCGTCCAGCCCAGGGGCTGCGGGCGGATGCCCGATTCGTAAGGGATGGCCTTATTCGCTGAGGGACGGCGCGGCGCCAGCAAGCGCGACGCGGCGAACATCCCCGCGATGGCCGCGATACCCACCGCTCCCGCTAGAACGATGGCGATCCAGTCGGTGGCATAGCCGGGTGAAGGCATCGAACTCCAGAGCCGCCGACGTGCGCGGGGGCGCGCCGTCCTCCCAGCGGCGCGTTGACCGTATCACCGCCCCCGCTGCAGGGTCAACGCGGGCGGCGCCCGCTGTTCGGTGACGCGCGCGGATTCGATGCGGGATTCCCGCTTTCGGAGACCTTTGCATAACTACTCTGCTTCCCACCCCCATCCCCAGGAAATAAGAAAACCTTTTGTGGGGGGGGCGCCCCCGCCCCCCCCGGGGGGGGGCGGGGGGGGTGAGGAGGCGCGGGGCGGCTTAGGCGCCCAGGGACATAATCGTCCCCAGGTCCTTGTCGCCGCGCCCGCTCAGATTCACCAGCACCGACTGGCTTGGCGCCAGCGTCGGCGCGAGCGTCTCAACCGCGTAGGCGAGGGCGTGTGCGGACTCCAGCGCGGGGATGATGCCCTCCGCCTCGCTCAGCAGGCGCAGCGCCGCCACCGCCTCCGTGTCCGTTACGGCGGCGTACTCCGCCCGCTCCGTGTCTTTCAGCCACGAATGCTCCGGCCCGACGCCGGGGTAGTCGAGTCCGGCGGAGATGCTGTGCGTCGCCAGCACCTGGCCGTCCTCCGATTGGAGCAAGTAGGACATAGCGCCGTGGAGGACGCCGGGCCGCCCGACCGAGAGGGATGCGGCGTGGTTGCCCGTGGCGATGCCCTCGCCCGCCGCCTACTTGCGCATCGTCCACGAAGGCGCGGAATATGCCGATGGCGTTGGAGCCGCCCCCGACGCACGCCACCACGTAGTCGGGCAGCCTCCCCGTAACTTTGATCATCTGCGCGCGCGCTTCGCGGCCGATGACGGTCTGGAAGTCGCGCACCAGCATCGGATACGGGTGCGGCCCCACCACGCTGCCGATGAGGAAGTGGGTGTCCTCCACGTTGGTCACCCAATCGCGGATGGCCTCGCTCACCGCCTCCTTAAGCGTCTTGGAGCCAGCCTCCACCGGGCGCACCTCCGCTCCCAGCAAGCGCATGCGGAAGACGTTCGGCTCCTGCCGCCGCATATCCTCCGTGCCCATGTAGACGATGCAGTTCAGGCCCAAGAGCGCGCAGGCCGTGGCGGAGGCGACGCCGTGCTGCCCTGCGCCCGTGTCGGCGACTATGCGGCGCTTGCCCATCCGCTTGGCGAGCAATGCTTGGCCCATCGCGTTGTTCATCTTGTGGGCGCCGGTGTGGCACAGGTCTTCCCGCTTGAGGTAGACCTGGGCGCCGCCCGCGCGTTCGGTCAGGCGTTTGGCGTGGTGGAGGGGCGTAGGGCGCCCGACGAAGTCGCGCAGCAGCGCGTCCAGCTCCGCCTGGAAGGCAGGGTCGCGCTGCGCCTCCACGTAGGCTGCCTCCAACTGCTCCAGCGCGGGCATCACCGTCTCGGGGACGAACTGGCCGCCGTAGTCGCCGTAGCGCCCCCTGCCGTCGGGCACGCCGATCACGCGCGCCTCCTGCCCAGCAGCCGGGCGAGTCTGCCGGGTGCGCGTTCTCCGTCCGCGGCGCGCACGGTCTCGACGAATGCTCGCACTTTGGCCGGGTCTTTCTCGCCGTCCGTCTCGATGCCGCTGGAGGCGTCCACGGCGACGGGACGCACCTGGGCGATCGCCTCGGCCACGTTGTCGGGCGTGAGGCCGCCCGCGAGTCCTGTCTCGTAGGCCATGGCCAGGTCGGCGGCGACGCCCCAATCGAAACGTTGGCCCGTGCCGCCGTAGGCGCCCTGCGGCTTGGCGTCCAGCACCAGGCGGTGTCCCGCCATAGCGTGGCGCTGCATCAGCACCATGGCGCGCATCAGGTTGGCGGCGCGCGGCAGCGCCGGGTCGATGCCGATGACCTTGTAGACAGGGGCGCGCATCTGCGCGGCGTAGCCCATCCCCTCGTCCGCGCACAGCTGCACCGCGTCGAGGCCCAGCCGCTCCACCAGCCCGTTCACCTCCGCCGTGTCCTGCCCTCCGAACAGGCCGACGATCTCCGGGCCTGGCTCTCCGCTCATCTGTCGGCGGTAGCCGGAGAGCAACTCCTCCGCCTGGTCGGGAGCGAGGCTGCGCTTGAGGCCGGGGATGAGCACTAGGGCGATGGCGTCCGCCCCCGCTCCGGCGGCGGCCAGCATCGGCTCGACCGTCTGAAAGCCGCACACCTGCACGCGCGTCATACGCCGCTGAGCTCCCGCACCTTGCTCGGCGTCCCATCCGCCGTGACTAACGCCTCGCCCACCAGGATAGCGTTGATTCCCGCCGCCTTGAGCGGCGCAACGTCTTGCGCGGAGTGCAGGCCGCTTTCCGCCACCACGATCTTGCCGCGCGGGATGCGCGGCTTCAGCCGCACGGAGAGCGACGTGTCCACCTTGAACGTCTTGAGGTCGCGGTGGTTGATTCCGATGACCTCCGCCCCTGCCTCCAACGCCGTCTCCAGCTCCGCCTCGTCGTGCACCTCCACCAGGGCTTGGAGCCGCGATTCGCGCGCGGCCTGCGTCAACTCTTGGAGTTGCGCGGAGCCCAACATAGCCACGATGAGCAGCGCCGCGTCCGCGCCGAACGCGCGCGCCTCCGCCATCTGGTAGGGGTCGTAGAGGAAGTCCTTGCGCAGCACGGGCGCTCCCTTGGGGCCGACCGCCTCCTTCACCGCGCGCAGGTGGTCGAGCGAGCCTTGGAAGTGGTCAACCTCCGTGAGGACGGAGATGGCCGCCGCGCCGTTGTCGGCGTACTGGACGGCCAGCCCGACGGGGTCGTAGTTCTCGGCCATCACGCCGCGGGAGGGCGACGCCTTCTTCACCTCCGCGATGAGGCGCACCTTGTCGCCCGACAGCGCCCCGGAGAAGTTCAGGGGCGCGGGCTGCTCCGCCGCCATCGCCTCGAGCTCCGACAGCGGGCGCTCGCGCTTGTGGCGCTCGACCTCCACCCGCTTGTATTCGAGGATGCGGTCTAGAATCGTGCCCGTCGTCATTCCAACTCCTTCGTGAGGGAGGCGAGTTGCGCGACCTTGGCGCTGGCCTCTCCGCTGTCCACCGCCTCGCGCGCCAAGATTACACCCGCGCGCACGTCCGCCGCCTTCCCCGTTACGACGAGGGCGGCGGCGGCGTTCAGGAGCGTAACGTCCTTCTGGGGCGAATCCTCGCGGGAGAGCGCCGCGTCGAACATCGCCGCGTACTGCTCCGCGCTCCCGGGTTGCAGCGTGGCGAGCGACACGGGCGCGAGGCCCGCGTCCTCGGGCGCAAGCTCGAAGCGCCGCACCTTGCCGCCGTGGGCCTCCCAGACGTGCGTGGCCGCCGTCGTGGTCATCTCGTCCAAGCCGTCGTCGCTGCGCACGATCCACGCGCGTCGCGAGCCTAGCCCCATCAGCACGTAGGCCATCAGCTCGCCCAACTCCGGCTGCGGTCTGTGCATCACGACGTTGGGCTGCGCCACTCCAACCACCTGGTAGCGGGGGAAGGCCGGATTGGTGAGGGGGCCGAGAATGTTGAAGATAGTGCGCACGCCCAGCTCGCGGCGCACGGGCGCGGCGTGGCGTGTCGCGGGGTGGAACGCGGGCGCGAACATGAAGCCGATGCCCACCTCGTCGATGCAGCGGCGCACGCTCTCCGGCGACAGGGCGATCTTGACGCCCTTGGCCTCCAGCAGGTCGGCGGAGCCGACGAGGCCGGACGCCGCGCGGTTGTTGTGCTTGGCGACCCGGAGTCCCGCCGCCGCCGCAACGAACGCCGCCGCCGTCGATATGTTGAATGCCCCCATGCCGTCGCCGCCCGTGCCCACGATGTCCACCACGTCGTCCCCCGCGTCCACCCGCAAGGCGTGCTCGCGCATCACGCGCGCCATGCCGGTAATCTCCGCCACCGACTCCACGTTCACGCGCAGCGCCACTAGGAACGCGCCGATCTGTGCGGGTGTGGCCTCGCCCGCCATGATCTCGCCCGCCACGTCCGACGCCTCCGCCTCCGTCAGCGTCGCTCCCTCCACTAGCTTGGCGATGGCCTCGCGGATCATCCGCCCGCTCCTCGGGGCGCCTCCAAGAAGTTGCGCAGCAGCGCCTTCCCGCTCTCCGTCATAATCGACTCGGGATGGAACTGCACGCCCTCCACCGGGTGGCTGCAGTGGCGCACGCCCATGATGACGCCACTCGGCGTCGCCGCCGTAACCTCCAGCTCCGGCGGCACGCTATGGGGCGCGATGGCCAACGAGTGGTAGCGGATGGCGTCCAGCGGATTCGGCAGCCCGGCGAATACGCCCTTGCCGTCGTGCGATACGGCGCTCATCTTGCCGTGGACAATCTCTCCTGCGCCCGTCACCTCCGCCCCGTAGGCGGCGCCGATGCACTGGTGGCCCAGGCATACGCCCAGCAGCGGCGTGCGCGGCCCGAATCGCCGCACCACGTCCACCGACACGCCCGCCTCCGCGGGCGTGCAAGGCCCCGGCGAGAGCACGATGCGCTCCGGCTCCATCGCCTCAATCTCGTCGAGCGTCGCCGCGTCGTTACGCACCGTCTTCACCTCCGCCCCCAGTTCGCACAGGTACTGGTAGAGATTGAAGGTGAAGGAGTCGTAGTTGTCGATTAGCAAAAGCATCGCGCGTCCTCGTACATTGTCGGCCAATCGCCGTCCCGCGCATACCCTGCTCCGCCGTCTATCCCTTTCACATCGGCCAGGCGCCCCGTTTCATCGTGCAGGGTCTTCCTTCCGGTGGCAAACTTACGCCAAGGTTGCGCCACGTGCAGGCGCGCCCGACAAGGAGGCTTCACTATGGCGCTCGAAGAACTCGACGGCCTGCTCGCCCAGAACCGCATTGCCGTGGCGACTACCTATCGCAAGGACGGACGCCCCCAGCAGAGCCTGGTGACGGTGGGCAGGTTCGACGGCGGCCTCGCCTTCACCACCACGCAGGGACGCGCCAAGTTCAACAACCTGGCGCGCGACCCGCGCTTCGCGCTGCTGCTGGCGCGTCCCGACTGGCGCGGGTACGCGGTACTGGACGGCGACGCGGAGGTGCGCAGCGCCGCGAATACGCCTGCGGATCGGCTGCGAGACGACCTGCGCGCCGTCTACCGCGCCGCCGCCGACAAGGAACACCCCGACTGGGACGAGTACGACCGCGTGATGCGCGAGGAGCGGCGCGTAGTGGTGTTGCTGCGCCCGGGGCGCCTCTTCACGCGCAACCTGCCCTAGGCGCTCCGTCCGTTCGCCTTGAGGGGGATTGAAGGGCGAACGGATGCGCCCTCAACGACGGAATTCAATCTTGCGGAAGGCTTCGGCGTAGGCGTAGCCCGTGCCGTCGGCGCGCTCCGCCGCCCGCTTCGCCCAGCGGCGCACGAATTCCTCCATGTCGTCGCGGGCGAGCGAGAGTTGGCTCTCGTGCTTGGTCAGCGCCTCTATCTTCGCGCCGATGGTGTCGGAGATGTCGATAGCCACGTCGGGGTTCTCCGTGCCCCACAGCAGCGCCGCGCCCACCTTGTGGACGGACAACCCCTCGCTGCGGATGTGCTCCTCGTAGTGGAGCGTGTCCCTCGCGTAAGGGAAGCAGGCATCGAGCGCGACCTGGCCGGAGGTGCGATGGTCGCGGTGGCCATGGCTCTGCACGCGCACGGGGTCCATCGCCAACACTACGTCGGGCTTGAAGCGCCGTATCTCCCGCACCAATTGGCCCCGGAACTCCCGCGTGTCCTCCAACTCGCCGTCGCCGTAGCCCAGCCACACCATCTGCTGCACGCCTAGCGCCTCGACGGCTGCGCGCTGCTCCCGCTCGCGGGTCTCCGCCAGCCGCTCGCGCGTCATCTCCAGGTCGGACGTGCCCTTGTCGCCGTTCGTGCAGACGACGTAGAGCACTTCCGTCCCCTGCTTCACCCACTTGGCCACCGTCCCCCCGCAGCCCGACTCTCCGTCGTCGGGATGGGGGATGACCAGCATGGCGCGCTCGGGCGCGTCGAAGGTGTCCATAGGGCCTCCGTGGACATGGGCGGGGTGGCGCTATGATACGCGACGCCGCCCCCGCGCGGACGAAACGATGGAGACTCCGCGACGTGAACGTCCCTGGCCGACCAACAGTGCGCCCCTTCCGCTGGCCCGACCTGGATGAGCGGGCGGCCTTGGCGGACGCCATCGACGGGGGAGGCGAGCCGCTCGAGCGCCGACGCGAGTCGCTGCGCCGCCTCTACCGCCAGCCTGGCATGGCGCCCGAGCGCGATTGCTTCACGGCGCTGTTGGACGGGCGGCAGGTCGGCTGCGCGACGCTCCACGTGGAGGCTCCCATCGGGCGCGGCGTGCTGGAGTGCGGCGTCCGGCCCGACGCGCGGCGGCGCGGCGTGGGGCGCGCCCTGGTGGACGCCGCCGTGGCCCACGCGCGCGGCCTGGGCCTCCAAGTGTTGGACTTCGACGCGTCCGAGGACGACGAGGCGGCGGCGCGTCTGTTCGCGAGCGCGGGGTTCGCCATCGTGCGCCGGCACCTGCACCTGCGCATCGAGCGCCTCGCCCCGCCGCCGCAACGCGAGCCGCCAGGGCGCGTCGTCAGGCCGCTGCGCCGCGAGGACGTGCCCGCGCTTGCGGAAGTGCAGAACGCGGCGTTCACCGGCTCGTGGGGCTACTGCCCCAATACGCCCGACCAACTGGACTACCGCATCTACGAACTCCCGCTCGACCGCCCCGACGACATCGTGGTCGTCGAGGAGGCGGGGCGGCTAGTCGGCTACTGCTGGGCGCAGCGGCGCGGGAGGGGCGAACCCGGCGTGGTGGGGATGGTGGGGGTTCTTCCGGAGATGCAGGGGCGCGGCGTCGGCTGGGCGGCGACGGCGGCGGCGCTAGGAGCGTTGGCGGAGGCGGGCGCGCGGCCCATCAACATCACCGTGGACGAGGCGAACACTCCCGCCGTCAACCTCTACCGCTCGCTTGGCTTCGAGACGGCGTGGCGGTCGGTCTGGTATCGGCGCGAGCTCAGCGCGTAAGCAGGTAGAGCGAGACCGCGCCCAGGGCGACGCCCGCCACCCGCGCCGCCGTAACCGGCTCGCGCAGCACCAGGAAGCCCAGCGCGGCGGCGACGGCGAAGTTCATCGCGAAGATGGGCACGACGACGGACACAGGTCCGCGCGCCAGCGCCGTGTAGAACGCGATGATGGCCACGCTGATGAGCAACCCCGCGATGACGATGTAGAGCGTGGGGACGTTCCAACCCACGTTGCCTATCACGTTCACCCCGCGCGTGAGCGCCCACACCAGCCCCAGCCCGACGAGGAAGGCGTTGACCAGCACGATGGCCGACTCGGACGGATAGGTGCGCAGCGCAAGGCGCAGGAAGAGCGCCGCCACGCCGTAGACGCCCATGGCGATCAGCGCCGCCGTTACGTGGGCGCTCAAGCCCACTTCGTTACCCAACGCACGGCTGCACGACGGCGCGCTGCCCCCACAGCGCCAGCGTCTGCGCGTAGGCGGCGCGCAGGTCTGCGCACGCGCGCTCCCACCCGAACCGCCGCGCCCACGCCGGCGCCGCCGCGCCCATCCGCGCGCGGCCCGCGTCATCGTCGAGCATCTCCGCGATGTGGGCTGCGTAGACGGCCGGGTCGTGGCCCGCCGCGAGGCGCCCCGTAACGCCGTCTGCCACCACCTCGCGCAGGCCGCCCACCGCCGCCGCGAGGACGGGCGTGCCGCTGGCCATCGACTCCAGCGCCGCGTGGCCGAACGACTCGTGGCGGGAGGGCATGGCCAGCAGGTCGGCGGCGGCGTAGTAGTCGGGCAGCCGCTCCTGCGGCATCGCCTCGCGCCAGACGACGCGGCTGCTTACGCCCGCCTCCTCGGCGACGCGCCGTAGCCACCACGCGCCCTCGTCCACTGGGCCGCCGCCCACCACCACTAGCGCCGCGCCGGGGATGTCCGCCAATGCCCGCACAAGGATATCCGGCCCCTTGAAGGGTTCGAGCCGTCCCACGTACAGGATGATTTTCGCGTCCGGATCCAGGCCCGTGCGCCGCCGCGCCGCCGCTTTGTCGCCGGGGCGGAAGCGGTCGAGATCGACGCCGCTGGGAGCGATGCTGACGCGCTCGGGATGGACGCCGTAGAGGCGCTCCAGGTGGCTGCGCTCCTCCTCGGTGAAGGCCACGATGCGGTCGGCCGACGCCATAGCCGCCTCCGCTTGCTTGCGCTCTTCCGGCTCGCGTCCCTCGTAGGCGCTCTCCTTCACCAGCGCTAAGGTGTGGAAGGTGGCGGCGTGCGGCACGCCCAGGTCGCGCGCAAGGCGTTCGCCCGACCAACCGGACAGCCAGTAGTGGCTGTGGACGAGGTCGTAGCCGAGACCCTCGGCGAGGGCGAAGGCGCGCATCCCATCGTAGAGGTCGGGCAGATAGGGCACGACCTCCTCCTTGTCCAACTCCGCCGGGCCGCCGGGGACGTGGATGACGCGCACGCGCTTGCCCGCCTTCAGCAACTCGGGGCCGCCCGTCCGGTGCGAGCGCGTGAAGATGTCCACGCAGACGCCCTGCTCGGCGAGACGCCACGCGACCTGGCGCAGGTAGACGCTCATGCCGCCCGCCGAGCGCGCGCCAGGCGTAACCAGCGGACAGCCATGCAGCGAGACCATCGCCAAGCGCCGCAGCGGAAAGCCGCCGTTCACGTCGAAGTCCACGCGCTAACGCTCCGCCCTGATGTGGTAGAGCAGCACGTCCGACGCGCCCAGGTCGTACTTGTAGGGTTCGTCGCCGCGCAGGAAGTCGTAGTAGCCCAACCCCTCGTCGATAGCGTGGCGGATGGTCAGCGCCTTGAGCAGCAGCCCGGCGCTGTACTCGCGCATCGCCACGTTGTAACCGCTGTTGTAGAGCAAGCGCCTGCCCATAAAGTCGAAACAGACCGCAGCGGAGGCGGTCTGCCCGTTCACCTCCAGGGAAAAGAGGCGCAGCATCCCCGCCTCGCTCATCTCCAGGGCCATCCCGCGGAAGAACGCTTCGCGCTCCGGCGCCATGAAGCCGCGCTTCTCCTCGTGGCTCTCGCGCATCAGGTCGATGAGCGCGCCCACGTCCGCCGCCAGCGCGCCAGGCTCCGACAGGACGAGGCGGTAGCCGTCCGCGCGTTCCAGACGGCGCAGCTTCCGGCGCAGTTCGTGCCGATCCTTCTTGGTCAAGCCCGCCAGGTAGTCGTCCCACGACGCTGGCAGCGCCAGGCCTGGCGCTGTGTCCTCGCGCTCCACGCTCACGCGGTAGCCGCGCCCGCGCAGCAGGCCGGGCAGGTGCTCCAAGGTGGGCGAGGTCTCGCGGATGGAGGTGAGGTCAAGCGTGCGCCACTCCTCCGCGTCGAGGCAGCGCGCGGCCTCCGCGAAGAAGCGCGCCGGGTCGGATGCCCCGAACACGAAGTCATGGTAGTCCACCAGGTCGGTCCCGCCCAGGAAGGAAAGCGTCCCGTCCGCATAGCACATCGGCGCGATGCCCAGGGGCGACGCCTCGTCGCCGACGAGCAGCAGGCGCAGGTCGAGACCGCCGCCGAAACGCTCCCACCACGACGCGTGCCACTGTGGGGTAAGGAAGACGGACGCCTCCGCCTGGTCGCGCGCCATAGCCGCCCAGACGCGCTCCACGGCGGCGAAGGACGGCGAGACGACGCTACAAGTCATCGCGACCCTCCACGTCTACGCCCCCGCGACCTTCTGCGGCAGGCGCAGCAGCGAGGCGACGGACTCCAGATCGGCGTCCGACTGCTCCGCCTCCACGCCGGCCATCTGTATGGCGAACGTCGGGTCTTTCAGCCCCGTGCCGGTGAGCACGCACACTACCGTCGCCCCGCTCAGGTCCGCGCCGCCCTTGGCTGTCTTGATAAGGCCGGCGACGGACGCGGCGGAGGCCGGTTCGCAGAAGACGCCCTCCGTCCGCGCCAAGCGCTTGAAGGCGTCGATAATCTCGTCGTCCGAGACGGCGTCGATGGCGCCGCCCGATTCGTCGCGCGCCTGCTCGGCTCCGCGCCACGAGGCGGGATTGCCGATGCGGATGGCGGAGGCGATGGTCTGGGGGTCGGAGACGGGGCGGCCCAAGGCGATGGGGGCGGCGCCCTCGGCCTCGAAGCCCATCATGCGCGGCGCGGCCCCCGTCAGCCCCGCGTCGCGGTACTCGGTGAAGCCGCGCCAGTAGGCGGTGATGTTCCCCGCGTTGCCGACGGGGATGAAGAGCAGGTCAGGCGCTTCGCCCAGGGCATCGACGATCTCAAAGGCGGCGGTCTTCTGCCCTGCGATGCGATGGGGGTTGACGGAGTTGACCAAGGCCACGGCGTAACCATCGCCTAAGCGGCGCGCGATTGCTAGGGCTTCGTCGAAGGCGCCCTTGACGGCGACGATGCGCGCGCCGTAGGCCATCGCCTGGCTGAGCTTGCCCTGCGTCACCGCGCCGTCGGGAACCAGGACGATACTGCGCAGTCCGGCGGCGGCGGCGTAGGCGGCGGCCGACGCGCTGGTGTTGCCCGTGGAGGCGCACAGCACGGTGTCGTAGCCCGCCTCCATCGCCTTGGCCACCGCCACCACCATGCCCCTGTCCTTGAAGGAGCCGCTGGGGTTGCACCCCTCCAGCTTGAAGAAGAGTCGCCCGGCGCCCACCTCCCGCTCGATGACCTTGGAGCGCACGAGGGGCGTGTCGCCCTCGCCGAGCGTGAGCGGCGGCGTGCCAGGGCCGACGGGCAGCCAATGGGCGTAGCGCTCGATGACCCCGGCGCCCACGGCTAAACCACCTGCCCCGCGACTCTCACCAGGTTCGAAACCTCCAACACCGCGTCCAACGCCTCCATCTCCTCCACAGCGCGGCGCACCGCCTTCTCCCTGGCCGTATGGGTGGTGATTACGATCTCCGCCGTGCCGTCGTCGCGGGCGGGCTCCTTCTGAATCACCGAAGCAAGGCTGACGGCGCGGGCGCCCAGCACGTGGGCGATGGCGGCCATGACGCCCGGCCTGTCCGCCGCGCGCAGGCGAAGATAGTACTGCGTTTCGAGGTCGTCTATCGATTCGAGGCGCAGGCCGCGGTCGAGGGAGGGCGGCGGGGGCGGCGCCGTGCCGGAGGCCGCGCACCGCACGACCTCGATCACGTCGCCGACGATGGCGCTGGCCGTGGGGCCTGGCCCCGCGCCCGGTCCTTGGAACATCGCCCAGCCCACCAGATCGCCCTCCAGTTCCACGGCGTTGAGCACGCCGGAGACTGACGCCAATGGGTGCGCCGCCGGGAGGAAGGCGGGATGGACGCGCACCTGCACGCCGCCGCCCACGCGCCGCCCGGCGGCCAGCAGCTTGACGACGTAGCCCAGCTCGGCGGCGTAGCGGAAGTCGGCGGCATCGAGGCGCTCGATGCCTTCGCGGTACACGTCGTCGGCGTGGACGCGCGTGCGGAAGGCGAGGGACGCAAGGATGGCCAGCTTGTAGGCCGCGTCGTGGCCTTGCACGTCGGACGACGGCTCCGGCTCGGCGTAGCCCAGTTCCTGGGCGCGGCGCAGCGCCTCGGCGTAGCCCAGGCCGTCCCGCGCCATGCGGGTGAGCATGTAGTTGGTAGTGCCGTTGATGATAGCGTTGACGGCGGTCAGCTCGTTAGCGGCCAGGTCGCGCAGCAGCGGCCCGATGATGGGGATGCCGCCGCCGACGCTCGCCTCGAAGCGCAGGCTGACCCCGTGCTCCGCCGCGTGCGCCAACGCCTCCGGGCCGTGCTTGGCCATCACCTCCTTATTGGCTGTTACGACGTGCTTGCCTGCGTGGAGCGCCCGTTGGATGTAGTCGAAGGCGGGGCGCTCGCCCCCCATCGCCTCCACCACCACTCCGATGCCCGGGTCGTCCAGCAGCGCCGCCGGGTCGTCCGTCAGTTCAGCGCCGGGGGGCAGGGCTCGCGGGTGCGATGCGTCGCGCACCAACACGCGGCGCAGCGATACGGCGGCGCCGGCCTGCGCCGCGATGAGCGTGGCGTTGGAGGTCAGTGCGCGGGCGACGGCTGCGCCGACCGTGCCGTAGCCGAGGAGTCCTATGCCGATAGAACCGCTCATAGCTAGAGGTTGTCGACGAGCCACTGCGCCGTGTCCCCGGACAGGTCGTAGTCGAACACGTGCTGCGTCCACTGCTGACGGAACCAGTTCTCCGTGGCGTTGCGCGCCTGATAGGCCTTCACGGTGGGATTGACTGCGTTGACGGCGGGACCGTCCGCGATGCGCAGCACGACGCTGCCGATCTGCGTGCCCAGCAGCGGCCCCACGATGTCGCCCGGCTGCGCGGCGAACATCGCCTCGTCGAGGTCGGGGAACGCGCCCCGCGGCGTCCATCCGACGCGCCCGTCAACCTCGCCCAACGCCGTCGGCGTGTGCAGGTCGGCGGCGACGGCGGCGAACTCCTCCCCCGCGTCGAGGCGGTCGCGCGCCTCCTGCGCCTCCCTTGATGTCGCTGCGATGATCCAGTCGAGCAGCACCGCTTCCTGCTCGTCCGCCGTCAGTGCATTGATGGCCGACTCCGCCCCGCGCCGGTACAGTTCCCCCTCGACGTAGGCGCGGTACTCCACGTCCGATACGCGCACGCTCTCCAGATATGTCTGGTAGCGCTCGCGGCCCGCCTCGCCCAACGTAGTCGGCGCCGCCGCCTGCTCGTCGTTCGACAGGATGGCCTCCGGGTCGAAGCGCGCCACGATTTCGCGGCTCACGTCGTCCGGGCTCACCGTAACCGCCAGTTGGCCGGGGGCGACCTGGCGCAAGAGCGCATTGCCGACGGCGACCTGGGCGACCTGCTCCGGCTCCACGAACGCGCCCCCCGTTACGGCGGCCTGGGCCACCATGATGCGGGCGTAGGAAGGCAGGTCGCCGAGCGTAACCACCTCGCCGCCTACCTCGGCGACGACGCGGTTAGGGAGGCGGACGGAGTTCCAGTAGTAGCCGCCGATGAGGATGGCGGCGACGGCCAACACGACCAACGCGATGCCCCACCGGAGGAGGCGCTGGCGGGAGCGTTCCGTCTCCTGCCGCCCCGCGCGCTCCGACGCGGCCAACGGGCCGAACCGCCCCCTGATCGCTCTGCGGCGCTGGCGCATGCAGGGCGCTAGGCGGGCTTCGCCGTCTCGGACTCGGCGGCGGCGGGCTCAGCGTCCGCTGGGATGCTCTCCTCTGTGGCGGGAGAGGCGTCGGCCGGCGTGTCCGATGCTTCGGCAGGCGCGATGTCCGCCGGGGCGCTCTCCTCCGCGACGGGAGAGACATCGGTCGATGTGTCCGATGCTTCGGCAGGCGCCGCGTCCGCCGGGGCGCCCTCTGCTGCGGCGGGCTGCTCCGCCGCGTTAGGCGCGGCGGTCTCCTCGCGGCGTTGGGCGGCGCGCGTCTGCTGCTCCGCCTCGCGGCGCTCGCGGTCGCGGCGGAAGCGGTCGGCGCGCGGCCCGTCGCGGAAGGTGAGGTCCATCTGACTGTGGCTGCCCGTGTAGGGCAGCAGGCCCACGTAGCGGGCGCGCTTAATGGCCGTCGCGAGCATGCGCTGATGGGGAGAGCAGGTACCCGTCTTGCGCCGCGACTCGATCTTCGCCCAGTCGGAGACGTAGCGGCGCAGGCGCTGGCCGTCCTTGTAGTCGATGTACTGGATCTTGTCGACGCAGAAGGAGCAAACCTTGCGCCGGGGGTAGTAGCGCCGTCCGTCGCGGCGGCGTCCGCCGCCAGAGCGCGTCGTCATTGCCGTCTCTCTCGCTTTCCGTATCCCTGGCCCCGCGAGCGCGTGTGGATTGCCCGCGCGGGGGACGGCCCTAGCGCCGCCCTAGAAGGGAAGGTCGTCGGCTGAGGCGCCCGCCCCGGCCGGCTCGTACTCCCGCGCCCCGCCGAACCCGTCCTCGCTCTGACGGTCGCCCGTCCGGTCAAGGAACACGATCTGGTTGGCGTCGATCTCGTTCACGAAGCGCGTCTGGCCGTCGTTGCCTTGGAAGCTGCGGGAGCGCAGCCGCCCCTCCACGTAGGCGAGGCGGCCCTTGGCCAGGTACTGGTTCGCCTGCTCAGCCAACTGGCGCCACGCGGAGACGCGGAACCACTCCGTCTCCTCCACGCGTTCGCCGTCCTGCCGCGTGTACGACCTGTTGACGGCCACCGAGAAGCTGGTGACGGGCGTGCCGTTTGGCGTGTAGCGCATCTCGGGGTGGCCGCCCAGGTTGCCGATGACCATGATCTTGTTCAGTCCCGCCATAGGATGC
>JAGWBE010000026.1:0-1097 GCA_021296055.1 Dehalococcoidia bacterium
CCGAGGCGGGTGAGTTCCGCGTCGATGGCCGCCACGTCGTCGGGCGTGGGGTTCTGGTCGTCGTTGCCGAACAGGCCGATGATGGGGGCGGAGATGTTGGCGGCGTTGGCCAACGGCCCGCCGTCGCCGACGATGCGCCCGCCGTAGTAGACGGCGGCGGCGGAGAGACCCTCGACGGCGGTTGCGGCGAGGAAGGAGACGCGCCCGCCGAAGCAGTAGCCGGTGATGCCGGTGCGCCCTTGGAGGGCGTGAGGGTAGGCCTGGAGGTAGCGCATCACGGCGTTGAGGTCGCCCAGGATCCCGTTGTCCGTGATGGACTGCATCATGCCGATGGCCTGTTGCATCTCGCTGTACGGAATCTCTTGCAAGCGCCCGGAACGGTAGAAGACGTCGGGCGCGGCGGCGACGTAGCCCTCTTCGGCGAAGCGCTGCGCGATGGAGCGGATGTTGGCGTTCACGCCGAATATCTCTTGGACGACGATGACGGAGGGGTGGGGTTGGTCGTCGTCGGGACGGTAGAGTCTGAACGTCGACGATTTCGTGGGTGACTGGCATGAGCGTGCTCCGTCGGGCGCGGGATGGGGGCATTGTCGCACAGGCCGCCCCGCCGCGCGAGGGGCAGGGCGGGGGAGCGCAGAAGGGTCGGAGCCTCTTTCACCTGGGGGCGTGGGGGCTTACGCCCCCCGCTGCCGCCGGGTTTCGTAGGCCAACCACCAGGCCGCCGACAGCGCCCACCAGAACAGCGCCGCCACGGTCACGTGCGCTATCCGCAGGTGTTCCGCGATAGGCGCAGTCCGGAAGTCCAGGATCATGAGCACGCCGAGCGTCCCTTGCAGCGCCAGCAGCGCCAACGCTCCATGGTTCAACGCTGTGGCCAGCGCCGTCGCTGCTGGCCCGCCCAGCCGCCTCCTCCGCGCCATCCCCGCCCCGGTGGCGATGAGGCCCAGCAACAGCAGCGCCCATACCGCTCGGTGCAGCTCGTGCAGCCCCGATGCCGTCACGGTGCTCCGGTCGTCGCAGAGGGGCAGCGCCGGGCAGCCCGCCGCGGTTCCCGAGCCCACGATGGCGCCGCCCGCCAGAACCACGATGGCGCCGCC
>JAGWBE010000026.1:1253-14416 GCA_021296055.1 Dehalococcoidia bacterium
CATCACCACCAACGCCGCGCTGAGTATCCGGGCGAGTCCCGGGTCGCCGCGCCGCGCCGCGAAGGCCATTGCCGCTGCGGCCAGCACTGCCAGCAGCGTCAGCCCCGCGAAGACGCGGTGGCCGAACTCGATGGCCGTATCTCCTTCCAACCCGGGCACGATCGCGCCTTGGCAGAGCGGCCAATCGGGGCAGCCTAGGCCCGAGCCGGACGCGCGCACCCATGCGCCATAGGCAATCAGGCCCACTGTCATGACCGCCGCCAGCAGCGCCGTCCGACCTGCGCGTTGCACGTTGCCGCCGCCCTCTGCCGCTGCGCTTCCCATGGACACGTCTCCTCACCCGCGGCCGACTGGCGCCGCTGCGCCAATGCTACCGCAACGGCGGCGCTTCGCTACGCGCTTCCACCAATGCTTCCTCTCTAGATCAGGCAAGGAGAAAGGGTGGCTATCTTTACAGCGCCGCCGCTAGCGCCGCGTCCAGCTCCTCTACCGTGGCGAAGCCTTCGAAGCGGGCGGCTACGCGCCCGTCGGCGCCCAACACGTACGTCCACGATTCGTTGAACCAGTTGGGGGCAGTGGTGAAGCCCCATGCGTCGACCAGGGGCGAGTAGACGGCGTTGGCGAGGTCGCCTTGGATGTCGGCGGGGTTGTCGTAGACCTCGACGTGGATGAAGGCGGCCTGTGCGGCGCGGCGTTCGCGCAGCTGCGAGACGGTGTCCACCTGCGGCCCGCAGGTGGGGCTGGTGCAGAGAGCGGGCGTGGCGAAGACCACGACCGCCGGGCGCCCGGCGATGAGCGCTTGGGGGATGGTCTGCGTGTACAGCTCGGGGTCGGGCGTCGGGTCGCTGGTGAGCTGCTCGATGCGGTCGACGTTCGCCAGTGTCTTGTTGGCGGCGAAGGGAGGCAGGCCGCCAACGTCCACGATGGCGCTCTCCTCCGCAACATCCACCACGACCGACGCGCTGCCTATGCCGACAGTCAGGTCGAGCCGCCACGCGCCGGGGCGGTCGAAATCGACCTCCGTCGCGTAGGCGCCGCGCGAGCCGAGAGGCCACTCGCGGAAGTCTGCCGTCGCCGTCCGCGCGGCGGCCGTGTCGTCCACAGGCGCCCACGCGACGGAGGCCGTCGGCTCGCGCACGATGTCCTGGTCGGTGACGAGCAGGAAGGCGAGGCGCTGCTCGCCCACGCGCAGATCAGTGGTGGCGAGGATGGCCTCCACGACCGGAGGCGCGGGGGTTGGGGTGGGCGTAGGGGGGCTTGCGCACGCGGCTGCCAGCGCGACGCACGCAAGGGCTACGGCGGCGAAGGAGCGCACGCTACGGCCCTTCGGGGTAGGCGCCGAAGGTGAAGGCGAAGAGGGCGAACTGGTCGGAGTTGGAGGAGAGAGTGAGTTCGTGGGCGCTGAATTCGTCCAGCTCGATGATGGCGTAGAGGCGGGGTTCGTCCACCACGAAGTAGCTGCGGTCAGCCTCGACGATGAGGTCTTCCCCCGCCGCCTCCTGCGGCACGGGCGCGCCGTCCAGGGTGACCTGCACCTCGTAGTTGGCGTCGAAGGCGGAGTCGAGGACGATGTTGACGCTGGTGGCGACGAACTTGAGCGCGAGGTAGTCCTCGTAGTTCTCCGTTACGCGGGCGTGGCGCAGCGATTCGTAGCCGTTCTCCCATAGGCCGTGGATGTAGAAGAACTGGTTGAGGTGCTGGCCGGGGTCGGTGTACTCGCGCACCTGGTTGGGCTCGTCGTAGTAGTCGGATTGGGCGACGTAGATGCCGCGCGTGTTGGCGTTGCGCTGCCATCCGCCGTAGATCTCGCGGGTGATGCGCTTCTCCGGGTCCTCGTCGTAGGCGCGCGGGTCGAAGCGCTGCGCGGGCTCGTCGTTCACGGCAATCGCCGACACGTCGGCTCCCGTCTCAGTGAGGAGCGTGCGAATCTGCTCCTCCGTCTCGCGGTAGGCGCCCTCGCCGATGTGGGCGTAGCGGATGGTTCCCGCCGCGTCGATGAGGAACTTGGACGGCCACGCGCGGTTGTTGAAAGCGCGCCAGGTGCGGAAGTCGTTGTCCTGCGCGATGGGATAGGCGAGGCCGAATTCATCGGCGCTGCGGAGGACGTTGGCCGTCACCTTCTCGAACTCGAACTCCGGCGTGTGGACGCCCACGATGACCAGACCATGGCCGGCGTACTTCTCGTGCCACTCCCTGATGTAGGGGAGGGTGCGGATGCAGTTGACGCAGGTGTACGTCCAGAAGTCGATGAGGACGACTTTGCCGCGCAGCCCCTCCATCGTGAGCGGGGGCGAATTGATCCAGTTGGCGTCGTCCGCGAACTCGGGGGCGACGGAGCCAACCTCGCCGGGCGCGAGGCCGGGCGTGCTGGCGGGCGTCGGCGTGGGCGTGCCGAGCGGTGTGGGCGTGGGAGACGGCGTCGGCGTGGGAGCAGGCTCGCCGCCACCGCAGGCCGCCAGCAGCGCGAGCAGCGCGGAGAGAGTCAGGGCGCGGAGAGTGTGGCGGAGCGGTTGACGCATGGGCGTGGCGGCGCCTGGGGCGGTCGTGACCGCATGGCGGACGACTCCCTATACTAACACTTGCCTATGCCATCCGACCTGCTCTCCATCGCCGACCTGGACGACGCGTCGCTGCTCCACCTGGTGGAGGTCGCCGGGCGCTACCGCGCGGGCCTGGCCGACCGGCCGTTGGCGGGGCTGAGCGTGGCGCTGCTGTTCGAGAAGCCGTCGTTGCGCACCAAGGTAAGCTTCGACATCGGCGTTCACCAGCTGGGGGGCCACGCGGTCTACCTGGGCAAGGACGAGGTGGGGCTGAACACGCGCGAACCGGCGCGAGACGTAGCGCACGTACTCGAGCGCTGGTGCTGCGCCATCGTCGCCCGCGTGTTCGACCACTCCACGCTGCGCGACCTGGCGGACGCCGCGTCCGTCCCCGTCGTCAACGCGCTATCCGACCTGGAGCATCCCTGCCAGGCGTTGGCCGACCTGGCGACGGTGCAGCAGCGCTTCGGCAGGCTGGAGGGGGTGACGGTGGCGTTCGTGGGCGACGGGAACAACGTAGCGCGCAGCCTGGCGATGGCCTGCGCGGGGGTGGGCGCGGCTTTCCGCATCGCGTCGCCGCCCGCGTTCGCGCTGGAGCGCGCGTGGGTGGACGCAGTGAACGCGCGCTACGGCGTCAAGGGGCCGCGCGTGGAGGAGTTTGACGACCCGGCGCAGGCCGTCGCGGGCGCCGACGTGGTCTACACCGACGTTTGGACGAGCATGGGGCAGGAAGCGGAGTCCGCCGAACGCCGCAAGGCGTTCGCGGGGTTCCAAGTGGACGACCGGCTGCTCGACCGCGCCGCCCCCGGTGTCGTGCTGCTCCACGATATGCCTGCCCACTACGGCGAAGAGGTGCCGCTGGGGATGCTCGATTCGCCCCGGTCGGCGGCGTTCGACCAGGCGGAGAACCGCCTGCACGCGCAGAAGGCCGTGTTGCGCCTGCTCGTCGTAGTGGAGTAGTCTGATGACCGCCGACGCTCCCGCTCCCCGGTCCGCATCCACCCTCGGATCACCCTCAGGGCGAACGGAACCAGCCGCGGGCGGGACACTGCTCGCCGCCGTCGTGGGCCGCCCCAACGTCGGCAAGTCCAGCCTCTTCAACGCCATGGTTGGGCGGCGCGAGGCCATCGTGTCCGACGTCTCCGGGACGACCCGCGACCGCGTAACCGGCGAGGTCTCTCACGCCGGCGGACGTTTCCTGCTGGTGGACACGGGCGGCCTGGTTCCCGAGCCGGAGACGGAGATGGAGGCGCACGTTGCGGCGCAGGTGGATGCGGCGCTGTCCGGGGCCGACGCGGTGGTGTTCGTGGTGGACGCGGCGCAAGGCGCCACGCTCCCCGATAGGGCCGTGGCCGAGCGCTTGCGGCGGTCGGGCAAGCCCGTCGTCCTCGCGGCCAACAAGGTGGACCACCCCCGGCAAGAGGCGCTGGCGCACGACTTCCACCAGCTGGCCCTGGGCGAACCCATCCCCGTCAGCGCTTACCATCGCGTCGGCGTCGCCGACGTGGTTGAGGCGGTCGCCGACGCGATGCTGCCTGCCGCGGACGAGGCGCAAGCGGAGAGCGGCATCCCCCGTTTTGCCATTGTGGGCAGGCCGAACGTGGGCAAGTCGTCCATCGCCAACGCCATCCTGGGCGCGGAGCGCTCCATCGTCAGCGCCGTCCCTGGGACGACGCGCGACGCCATCGACACGCCGTTCGAGCGCGGCGAACGCCAAGGCGTGCTGATCGACACGGCGGGCATCCGCAGGCGCGGCGCCGTGGAGCAGGGAATCGAGCGCTACAGCGTGCTGCGCGCCGTCCGCGCCATCGACCGCTGCGACGTGGCTATCGTTGCGCTGGACGCGGCGGAGCCGGCGACGGCGCAAGACCTGCATATCGCCGGACAGGTGATGCAGTCGTTCAAGGGCGCGGTAGTCGCGCTGAACAAGACCGACCTGTTGAGCGAGGATGCGGCGGAGGACAACGCGCGCGCCTTGCGCCGGGCGACACTGGCGCGCCTCCACTTCATGCCCTACGTCCCTGTGGTTGCGACCTCGGCGGTCACGGGCGCGGGCCTCGACCGGCTGCTGGACGTTGCGTTCGAGGTGTACGAAGAGCGCGCCAAGTGGGTGGAGCCGCGCGCTCTGACGCGAGCGGTGATGGACGCGGCGGCGCGTCATCTGCCTCCTAAGCAGGGGCGGCGCGCGCTGAAGATCTACCGCGTGAAGCAGGAGTCCGCCGCGCCGCCAACCTTCGTCTTCTACTGCAACAACCCCTCGCTGATGCACTTCTCCTACGAGCGCTACCTGGAGAACTCGCTGCGCGCCGCCTTCGGCTTCACGGGAACGCACCTGCGCCTGGAGTTTCGGGGCAAGGGGCGCGTCCACGTCATCGGCGGGCACCGCACGGGGCAGGACGCGCTGCCAGGCAAGAGGCGGCCGCGGTGACGGACTACTGGTGGCTCGTCCCGCTGGCCTACAGCGCGGGGAGCGTCCAATGGGGCTTGCTGGCCGTCCGCGCGCTACGGGGCGTTGACGTGCGTCAATACGGCAGCGGCAAGACGGGCGTGACGAACGTCCTGCGCACGGTGGGACGGCTGCCGGCCGCGCTCGTGCTCCTTGCCGACGCGGGCAAAGGCGCCGTGATGGTGCTGACCGCCCACGTCCTGAGCGCCGACCCGTGGCTGCACGGCGTGGTGGCGCTCGCGGTGCTCGTCGGGCACGTCTGGCCCTTGTTCGCGCGTTTCCGCGGCGGGCGGGGCATCGCGCCGGGCGTGGGCACGGCGGCGGCGCTCGACCCGTGGATGGTGCTGGTAGGACTGAGCGTCTTCCTGCCGGTCGTGGCGCTCACGCGCTACGTCTCGTTGGGGTCGGTGCTGGCGGCGGCGGCGGTGGCGGCGGCGTTCGGCGGCCTGGCGGCGGCGGGCGCCGCTCCTACGCCCTACCTGTGGTATGCGCTGGCGGGCTCGGCGCTCATCTTCTGGGCGCACCGCGACAATATCCGGCGCCTGGCCGGCGGCACGGAGCGGAAGTTGGGCGCGCGGGCGGACACCGAGGCGGGCGAGACGTAGACAGGTAGACAGAGGGGCATTCCACAGCGCCGGGGATGGTGTGCTATAGTGGCGGAGCTGTTACGGGCGTGCCGCCTAGGGAGCGGCGCAGACGCAGACAGGGAAGGGCTATCGCTAAAGACTATCGAGTGAACGAGCGGATCCGGATCCCCGAGGTTCGGGTCGTGGACGAGCAGGGCGAGCAGCTGGGCGTGATGCCCACGCGCGACGCGCTCGCCTTGGCGCGCCAGCGCGAACTCGACCTGGTGGAGGTGGCGCCCAACTCCTCGCCACCGGTGTGCAGGCTGCTGGACTACGGGAAGTTCCGCTATCTGCAGACCACCAAGGAGCGCGAGATGCGGCGCTCCAGCAAGGCGAACCGCCTGCACCAGGTGCGGATGCGCCCGCGCATCGGACGGCACGACATCGAGGCGAAGGAGCGGCTCGCGCGCCGCTTGCTGGAGGGCGGGGCCAAGGTGAAGGTGACGGTGCTCTTCCGCGGAAGGGAGATCGTCCACCCCGAACTGGCTGTCAACCTCCTGCGCAAGGTGGCGGAGTCGCTGAGGAACGAGAGCAAGGTGGAGCAGGCGCCGGAGATGGAGGGGCGAATGATGAGCATCATCCTCGCCCCGGTCAAGAGCGCGAAGGCCGTGAAACCGTCCGCCGACGGGACGGTGGCGGTGGCGGAGGGCGGAGATGCCGAAGATCAAGACGCATAAGGGCGCAGCGCGGCGCTTCCGCGCCACCGGCTCGGGCAAGATCGTCCGCATGAAGCGCGGCAGCAGCCACTTGCGCCGCAAGAAGCCCCGCGCCGTCCGCCGCCTCTACAAGGACGCCCAACCCCTCAGCCCATCCCAGACGCGCCGGGTGCGCACGCTGCTTCCCGGCATCACTAGCTAAGTACAACGAGGTCTTCCGTTGGCACGCGTGAAACGGGGCGTCACCGCCCACCGCCGTCACAAGAAGGTGCTGAGCATGGCCAAGGGGCGGCGCGGCACCAATCACTCCCTCTACCGCCGCGCGCACGAGTCGATGCTCCATGCGCTGAAGTACGCGAAGCGCCACCGGCACGAGCGCAAGGGCGACCTGCGCCGCCTCTGGGTGCTGCGCATCAACGCCGCCTCCCGCGAGCACGGCCTCTCTTACAGTCGCCTCATGCACGGCCTCCGTCTCGCCAACGTGGCTATCGACCGCAAGATGCTTGCCGACCTGGCCTACGCGGAGCCGGAGGCGTTCGCGGCGGTGGCGGGTCAGGCCAAGACGCGGCTGGAGACTGCGGCGGCCTAGCCCTCGACCCCCGCTCGCATTCGTCTTCGCCCCTGTCCCGGTCGAATCGAGGCGAGATTCCTGCTCCCCGCCCCTCAAAGAGATAAAAAACCTTCCGTAGGGGATACCTACACGCCCCCAGCTGAGGGCTGAACGACCGGGGTCTTGTCGATGCGCTGCGTCCTTTCGTTCAGGATGCCGATGAACAGCAGGCCGGAGTGGATGTCCCACGCGTGTTCGGTGTGTTGGACGAGGCCGATGGGTTTGTCGATGAGCGCTTTGCCGACGTAACCCTGGCGTTCCATGTCGGCGTTCGTCTCCATCCAAGGCAACACGGGGCCTCCTTCCGGACTGCTGTCCGCAACCCGCCGCAGCGCCACCCATGCGCCCGGTCCGGCGCTGCCCATGTCCCCGGTCGATGCCCCTTCGGCTGGGGGCGTGGGGGTATCCCCCACAAGAACTTTAAGCAGAGAGCGGGAATCTCGACGCGCGCACGCCTCAACACCTCAAAGAGCGCCAGGCGCACATGCGGGAAGAGGGGTTAGTTCCCGTAGGGGAGACCGATTGGTCGCCCCTACCGCCGTTGCGCCGCGGTCTTCTTTCGAAGGAGCAGTGTCGCGCCGCTCCCTTAGACCTGCGCTGGGACGGAGACCTCCCGCATCCAGGGGAGGTAGACGCTCCATTTGTCGGGGAGGCGGCGGTACATCAGATGGTGGTACGGGTTCGGGCGCGGCGCGTGCGGCTCGCGCAACAGCCGCATCCCCGCCTCGCTGGGGGAGCGCCCCGCCTTGCGGTGGTTGCATGGCACGCACGCCGCCACGACGTTGTCCCACGTGTGCGTTCCGCCGCGCACCCGCGGCGTAACGTGGTCAAGCGTGAGGTCGGCGGCGCGGCGTCCGCAATACTGGCACGCGAAGCCGTCGCGCCAGAACACTTCGCGGCGCGATAGGCGCCGCGTGAAGATGGGCCGCTTGACCATGCTTACAAGGCGTATGACAGTGGGGATGGGGTGGTGCGCCGCCGCCGACCGTAGGTCGCCGCGGCCGTTCTCCAGCAGCTGCGCCTTGTCCTTGAGAATGAGGACGACGGCGCGCTTGACGCCGCAGACGTTCAGTGGCTCGTAGTTCTGGTTGAGCACCAGGACTGGGCTGTCGGTAGGCACGCGCATAGCAGGGCTATCCCCAATGATAGGAGCGGCGCAGCCGCGCCGCAACAGCGCGCCGCCGGGAGCCGCTAGCCCCCTCGGTCAAGGCGAACGGGGCGCGCCAACGGCGAGGCTGAGCTCGTCAGCGCCTATCGCGGGGTTTGCGCACGCGCGCCGCTTTGACAGGGCGGGCGAGACGGCGCTATACTGCGCCCTTAGTGAGCGCCTGGCAACGGGGGGAGCGTAAGGGGTGCCGAAGCGCACGTGGCAACCAAAGAAGCGTCGGCGGGCCAGGGTTCACGGATTCCGGGCGCGCATGCACACCCCTGGGGGCCGCCGCGTTCTCAATCGGCGCCGGACGAAGGGCCGCCACGCCCTGTCCGTCTAGGGCTTGGGCGGAGCGTCGCCCTATGGCGCGGGAGTCCTTCCCCAAGAGCCGTCGGTTGCGCCGTCAGGCCGACTTCGCCGCCCTCCGCCGACGCGGGGCGTCCTACGCGCACCCCTACCTCGTTCTCCGCGCCGCGCCCAACGCCCTGTCCCACACGCGGTTCGCCTTCGCCGTCGGCAAGCGTGTCGCCAAGCGGGCGGTCGTGCGCAACCTGTTGCGGCGCCGAATGCGCGATGTTGCGCGTCGGTCGGACGTTCGCGGCGGCTGGGACGCGCTCTTCATCGCGCGTCCGGCCTGCGTGGGTGCGGACTTCGCGGGCGTGCGCAAGGCGATGCGCGCCGTCGGCAGGCGCGCGGGGCTGCTGACGGAGGCGTCCGGCGGACTTGGAGGAGCAGAGTAGTGGCGCGGCAAGCGGCGGCGGCGGTCATCTCGGCGTACCAGCGCGTGGTCTCGCCCTACTGGCCTGCTGCGTGCCGCTACGAGCCGACCTGCTCCCGCTACGCGCAGGAGGCGGTCACGCGGCACGGGTTGATGCGCGGCGGGTGGCTCTCGCTGCGGCGGCTGGCGCGCTGCCGCCCCTTCGGAGGCTACGGGCTCGACCCTGTGCCAGAATGAACATCCAAGGCCCCGGCGCGCCGGGGCGGACGAGGACCTTTGAGATTGAGAGGCGCAGGCCACACGCCTGAGCGCGTTCGGCAAGCGCGCCGGTGCATCCTCATAGCAGCGCTGTTGGCGGCCCTGTTGGTCGGCACGGGCTGCATCGCCAGCCGCAGCTCGCCCTCGCAGGCGTGGTCGGGCATCGCCATCGACGGCGATATCGCCTACGTCGGCACGCAGTCAGGCGAGGTGCTGCTGCTGAACCTGGCCCGTAACGGCCTGGTCGAGCGCGCCTTCTCCGTCCCCGAGGGCGGACGAACGGACGCCTTTCCCGGCTTCTACGCCACGCCCGCGCTGGCGGACGGTGTGATCTACGCGGGCGGTTTCCGCGGCTTCGTCTTCGCGCTGGACGCCGAGACGCTGACGCAGCGGCAGCCGCCCTTCGAGATTCAGGGCGCTACGCTATCCAAGAGCATCGTCGGCGGCGTTGTCCCGGCGGATGGGCGGCTGGTCTTCGGCGCTGCGGAGGGCGCAGCGGAGGGACGGCTCTACGTGTTGGACACGGAGCTGCGGGAGCAGTGCACGTATCCGCAGCGCGGCGCGGCGGCCACCGGCTCAATCTGGTCTACGCCGACTGTAGTGGACGGCATAGCCTACTTCGGCGACCTCTCTCACAACCTCCACGCGGTGGACATCGCCACGTGTGAATCGGTGTGGCCGACCCCGGCCAACCTAGCCGGAGGCGTGGTCGCGCCGCCGCTCTATCACGAGGGACGCTTGTACGTCGGCGCCTTCTCCGAGGCGTTCTATGAGGTGGACGCGACGACAGGCGCGGTAACCGAACTGCTCGTGGCAGACAACTGGTTCTGGGCCAAGGCGGCGACGGATGGCGACCGCGTCTACGCGCCGAGCATCGACGGGCGCCTCTACGCCATCGAGATAGGCTCGCGCCGTCACGTCTGGACCTATCCGGCGGAAGGCGAAATCGGCCCTATCCTCTCGTCGCCGGTCGTGGCCGGCGGCCTCGTCGTGGTCGGGTCGGACGACGAGAACCTGGTGGCGGTGGACGCGGCGGGCGGGTTCCGCGTGTGGGATCAGCGCGTGGGCGACAAGGTGCGCGCGCCCTTGGCCGTCGACGGCTCAACGGTGTACGTACATTCGCTCGACCGCCGCGTGCGCGCCTACGATCTGGACTCGCGCACGCTGCTGTGGGAGCGCGACTTGGAGGAAGGGCGCTAGCCGATGGAATTCCTGGGTCTGCTGTGGGACGAGGCGGTGACCAAGCCGATGACCAACGGCTTGATGCTGCTCTACTTCCTGCTGTTCAGCAACCTGGGGCTGGCCATCATCTCCTTCACGCTGCTGGTGCGCGGGGCCACCTATCCGCTGGTGATGCGCCAGATACGCCAAACGCGCAAGATGCAGGAGCTCCAGCCCCGCATGCGCGAGCTCCAGGAGCGCTACAAGGACGACCCGCAGAAGCGCGGCCAAGAGGTCATGCGCCTCTACCGCGAGATGGGAGTCAGCCCCGTGGGGTGTCTGGGGCCGCTGGTGATCCAGATGCCTATCTTCATCGGCCTGTTCTGGGCCATCAACAACGTGCTGCCCTTCACGCCGGAGAACCTGGCGGGGCTGGCGGAGCGCCTCTATGGCTGGCTGCCGATGTTGGACGGCGTGGTGCCCGTCGGGCGCGAGTTCCTGGGGATGGACCTGGCCATCGAGCCCGCGCGCGACCGCACGCCGCTAGGCCTGAGCCTCGTGGCGCTGTCAGGCGTGACGATGTACGTGCAGCAGAAGATGACGCAGGTGCGCAGCGCAGACCCCGCGCAGCAATCGACCCAGCGCATGATGCTGTTCATGTTCCCGGTGATGTTCGGGATGTTCAGCTTGTTCTTCCCGGGCGGCCTCGTCGTCTACTGGGTCATCTCCAACCTGGTGGGCATCACCATTCAGACCTTCGTAACCGGCAAGCGCAGCTTGCTCGCGGCTATCCCTTTCGTGGGGCGCGAGGAACTGCCCGAGCCGACGCCCGCGCGCGGCGCCGCCGCGCCGCGCCCAAAGGAGCCTGGCGATGGAGAACCGGAGCATCGAGAGGACGGCGAGGACGGTGGAGGAGGCGATCGACCTGGCGGTCATGGAGCTCGGCGTCGGCCGCGACGAAATCGTCGTCGACGTCGTTAGCACGGGCAGGGCGGGCATCCTCGGCATCGGCGCGGAGCCGGCCAAGGTGCGCGTGCGGCTCATCGGGGACGAAAGCCCCGCCGCCGCGGCTAGCCTGAGCGCCGTCTCCGACATCCTTGACCTCCTCGGCGTAGAGGCCGCCGCCTCTATCCGCTCGTCCGGCTCCGGCCCCGACGACCCGCCCATCATCGATGTGCAGGGCGAGGACGCGGGGCTGCTCATCGGGCGGCGGGGCGAGACGCTGCGCGCGCTCCAGTTCATCGTCAACTCGATGCTCTCGCGCCGCGAAGAGGCGCTTGGCCCCGTGGTCGTGGACGTGGAGCAGTACCGCGACCGCAGGGAGCAGGAGTTGCGCAGGCTCGCCGACCGCACAGCCCGCCGCGCCGTCAGCACCGGACGCGCCGTGCCTCTCGACCCGATGTCGCCCGCCGCCCGCCGCATCGTTCACCTCGCCTTGGCCGACAGCAACGACGTGACGACGGAGAGCGCCGGAGAGAGCACCGACCGCCACGTCGTCGTCAGCCCCGTCGCCGATCGGCCCGGCGCGCGGGAGGGGCGCGGGCGCCGGACTCCGTAGGGCGGCGACGATGGAGGATGCCGGCGGGAGTCCGCCCCGGTTCGTGGTGCGCCGGGAGCGCCTGACGCTTGCCGTCGCCGCGCCCCTTGCGGGCCTGTTCCTCGCATCAGCCGTCTCGTGGCCGTGGCTGGCCGCCGGACTGCCCGGCGCCTTAGGCGACCTTACGCCCCCGGGTGTCGCGCTTCTCGCGGTCGTCGCCTTCGCGGGGGCGTTCGCCATCCGGCGAAGGCTGCCTATCGCGCTGCTCACGTGGCCGCCCGCCGGTCAGGGCGCGATCGTGCTGCTGACGACGGGCTTGCTGGCGCGCGAGGGCGGCGAGCTGGCGGGTTTGGCGGCGCTGATCGCCTACGCGGTCATCTATCTGTTCGTGCTGGTGTTCGCCATCTCGTTGTCGCGGCACGGCGCAGCGTTGCCCGTTGCCTTCGTCGCCCTCTTCGTGAGCACGCAAGCGTTCCGTTTCCCCGTGTTCGAGACGGCGGAGCCCGCGCTCGAACGGGCAGCGCTCTTCACCCTAGCCGCCGCGTTGCTCGCCCTGGCCGAGCTGGCCGCCGTCGTGTGGGCGGCGCGCCGTTTCGTCACGGCTCCGGAGGACAGAGCGCTGCGGGCGGCGGCCTTGCTCGTCGGCGTGGCGGCGCTGCACGGCGTGCTGGCCTGTTGGCAAGGGCCGCTGCTCGTCGGCGAGCTGAGCGCAGGGGCGGCGGGAGGCCAAGCGCTGCGCTGGCTCGGCCTCGTCGTGATACAGGTCGGCCTCATATGGGCGGCAGTCCGGGTGCGCCGCGCCTTCGCCCACTTCGAGCGGACGGAGTACGTCCCCGCCGCCGCGGTCGAGCAGCGCGGCGAGCGCGAGGCGAAAGAGGCGGCAGAGCAGAGGGGCGAAGCGAGGTTCTCGCCTACGCAGGAACGGCGGGAAGACAGGCGGGAACGTCGGATGGGGACGCGCCCCACGCGGCGCAAGCGCCGCCGACGCTAAACGCGCCCTACGCGCCTCCTCCGGCGCCGAGGAGTGTGATGAACCCTCCCACCATCGTCGTCCACATAGCGGCCCACATCGCTCCCTGAAACAGGTTCTGCGAGTTGAACCGGCTGTTTATCTCCTCACGCAGGGAGTCCCGCCTGCGCGACAGGGCAGCGGGTCTCCTCACGTAGACCCTCCTGGCCGCGCGCGAGGTCGCCCAGGCGCCCCTCCAGCCAGCTGAGGCGCTCCTCCGTCATCCTAGATTCGCGTTGCGTCGTGATGCAGCTCTCCCGCGAGCGCGGGGGCGCCATACGCGCAATGCCTTCTCGCTAGCCCCGGTTGTGGCGCCGCGCCTCTTCCGAATAGGGACAGACGGGAGGGACGGAGACGTCCCTGGCGCGCATACGGCGGGAGCGGAGTGCATAGAAGAGGCCCCCCTCGTTGCGGGAGGGGGGCCTCTGTTGGTCTCGCGTGCGGTGCGGCGC
>JAGWBE010000027.1 GCA_021296055.1 Dehalococcoidia bacterium
GACCTTCACCATCTTCCTCGCCGCCATCGCCGGCATCTCCCTCATCGTCGGCGGCATCGGCGTGATGAACATCATGCTCGTCTCGGTTACGGAGCGAACGCGCGAGATAGGCATCCGCAAGGCCGTCGGCGCCAAGCGGCGCGACATCCTGTTCCACTTCGTAACCGAGGCGACGCTGCTCAGCCTAGCGGGCGGCGGCCTGGGCGTGCTCGCCGGTTTCGCCGTCGGCTGGGCGCTCGACGGACGCAACATCGGCGGCCAGCCCTTCAACACCGTCTTCAGCGGCGACATCGCCCTCCTCGCCCTCGTCGTCTCCGCCGCCATCGGCCTCTTCTTCGGCATCTACCCCGCAATGCGGGCCGCCGCACTTCACCCCATCGAGGCGCTGCGCTACGAGTAGCGCGGAGGTCAAACTATGCGCGCCAAGTCCTTCTTCCTCCTACTCGTCATCCTCGCCGCCGCGGGCGCCGGCGTCGGCGCGGGCCTCAACTACGCCCTAGACGACCCCGAACCGGAGACCGCCGCCCAGAACAACGAGTTCACCTTCCAACTCCCCGCCGGGTTCGGCCAGGGCGGCCAACTGCCCGCCGGGTTGGGAGGAGGAGGCGCGGACCCCGGCGCCTCCCCTACCCCATCCGCGCCGGACGACGACTCAACCGCCCCGGGCGCCCCCTCCGATAACGGCAACAATGGCGGCGATGACGACGACGCGGCGCAGCAGCCCGGCCGCCCTCAAACGCCGTTCGGCGGGCTAGGCGGCGGCCTGGTCAGCGGGAGCGTCGTCGACTTCGACCCTCCCTCCCTCGTCATCAGCACGGAGGCGGGCAGCGCAACCTTCGTCCTCACCGACGAGACCGTCGTCTCAGTCCAGCGCCCCGCCGGGGAATCGGCGGACGTGCTCGTCCCGGGCGCGAATGCATTCATCGCGGCCACGTTCGACGACCGGCGCGCGCTGGACGCGATGATGATCGTCATCGGCGACCTCGGCGCCGACGGCGGCCCGTTGCCGCCTGGCGGCGCCTTCGGCAACTTCGCCCTCCTCGACGGCGAGATAGAGAGCGTCGACGGAGGCGTCATCGTCCTCAAGCGCGAGCAGGACACGCTAGAGGTGCGCTACGCCGACGACGTAACCGTCTCCACGCAGATGACGGTGGACGAGGCGCTCGACCACATAACGCCAGGCATCGAAGTGAGCGTAGGCGCGCAGCCCGGCGAAAACGGCGCCCTGACCGCCGCCCTCATCATGGTCGGCGACCTAGACGGCTTCGGCCTAGGCGGCGGCTTCCTCCGCGGCGCCGCCGGCACAGGCCGCGCCCAGGGCCGCTAGACCGACAACCCCTCCACCAGCGCGCCCACCCCCGGCTGCGCTTCCAGCGCGTCCACGAGCGCGGCGGCGCGCTCGGCGCGGCCTGGCAGCGCCGACTCCACGTTCTCCGTGAACTTGGCCAGCACCTCCGCCTTCGTCACCGGCTCGCCGCCCGGGTATGCCTTCGGGCGGCGCAGGCTCCCCGACACGCTCGCGCCGTTCGTCAGATGAATCGTCACCTCGCACGCGGGCACGTCGTGCGGATCGGAGAGCGAGCGCAGATCGGGATGCTCGTAGGGATGCACCTTCTTGCGCATAGCCGCGATGACCGGGTCGTGCACGCCCTCCTCCGAGAACTCCGCGATGCCCGCGCGGCGGCGCACGACGGAGGCGGCGATGGCGTGCGTCATGCTGTACTGCGCTTCCGGGCTGTTGCGCGGGTCGTCGAAGGGCACGATGCCCCGCGCCACGTGCATATAGCCGTAGTCCACGCGCTCCACCGCCTCCGGCTGCACGTCATGCTCGATGGTCAGGCGCAGCGCCGTGCCGATGCCCGCCAGCACCGCGCTGTTGCACGGATGCAGCTTGATGCCCACGCCCGGATCGTCCAGATAGAAGCGGGACTTGTCCCGAGCCGCCGCCTCGGTGAGCTCGGGGCGCACGTTCTCCGCCCCCGCCATCAGCGGCCAGAAGCCGTAGCGATGCTCGAGGATGTCCGGGTTGCCGCTGAAACCGTCGCGCACGAGGCCCGCGCTGAGCACGCCGTGGAAGGCGGCCATCCCCGTGTGCAGCGCCTTGGTGTACGTGCCGAAGTTCGCGCGCATCCCGCCCGCCATCGACGAGGCCACGCCAAGCGTCTGCGCGGTTTGGTCTGCGTCGAAACCCATAACCTTGGCCGCCGCCAACGCCGCCGACAGCGTGGACAGCGTGCCCGTCGTGTGCCAACCCAGCAGATAGTGCGTGGGCATAATGGCGAGCGCCAAGCGCGCCATCCCCTCGTGCGCGTAGATGAATGCCTCCAGCGCGTCCCGCCCCGACGCGCCCGTCTCTTCCGCCACGGCCAGCAGCGCGGGCACTGCCGAACCGCTGGCGTGGGCGATGGTGAGGAAGGAAGTGTCGTCGTAGTCGAGCGTGTGCGCGCTCACGCCGTTGGCGAAGGCTGCCACGGCGGGCGACCAGCGGTGGGACGCGCCCAACACGTGCGCGTCGCCGCCCGTCGCGCCCAAGCGCTCTGCGTAGGCCGTCGCGATGCGCGCTGCGGGCAGTTGCGTCCCCGCCACCGCTACGCCGAGCGTGTCCACGAACAGCAGTTTCGCGAAGTCGCGGACACTCTCCGGAACCTCCTCCAACCTACCCTCGGCAACGTAGCGTGCAACGTCGGCGGTCGCGCCCATACGCTCAACTCCCCATGTAGGAATGCGCCCGCGGGAGCGCGCCCCGTTCGGCGCCGCCCCCATACACCGCGCGTCGCACGGCGGGCGCGCCCAAGCATAGCAGCAGAACCGCCGAGCACGGGAATGTCCCTGCCCGCGCCGCGCCTGCTCCGCAAATGGGCGCCTCCCCCACCAATCCCCGCGAAAAGAGACCGGTGCCTCCTCACGCAGGGAGCGCCGAGGGGCGGCCAGCCCCTCGGCTGGGGGCGTGGGGGTATCCCCCACAAAACGGTTTTCTTTCTTGGGGGCGCGGGGCGGCGCGTCTCCGCTCGTCCTGAGGCCTCCGAAGGGTTCGCCCTGAGGCAACTCGAAGAACGCCCCCTCCTCTCCGTCGTTCCTGCCTCCGCAGGAACCTCGACGCGAGGCGCCCCGCATCCTCCGGCCTCCTCTCGACGCCCACGGGGAAGGGCCGGGCGGCTTGCCCCCTCCCCATCCCCCGGCCCCATCCGTCATTCTCGCGAAAAGCCTGCCCCGTCTTGATACGGGGCGGGAATCTCGCTTCGATTCACGCGGGGCGCGCCGAGGGGCAGCCAACCCCTCGGCTGGGAGCGTGGGGGCATCCCCTCCGAGTAACTCCTTTATCCCTTTGAAGAGTGAGGGGTGGGGCGGTGGAGTAGGCGCGCGCTGCTCTCCGAAGCATGTCCCCGCGAAAGCGGGGAGCGGGAATCTCGCCTCGATTCGGTCGGGGCGGCGGCCGGACAGCAGGAACGCCAGGACGGGCGGTAGGCTTATACGATAATCTCCGTCACACGGGAGGAGCCGCATGGCAGACACCGCCGCTATGGAATCGACCATCCGCCGCCTGTTCGACGCCTTCAACCATCGCGACGCCAAGGCCACCGGCGCCCTGCACGCCGCCGACTCCGTCGTCTACGACCCCGGCTTCCCCGAACCCCTCCGCGGGCGGGGGACCATCCAGGACGAGGCCGCCGCATGGTTCACCGCCGCGCCCGACACGACGATGGAGGCGCTGCGCCTGTGGGTGAACGAGACGGGCGTCGCCGCCGAAGTGATGATCAGAGGCCACCAGACCGGGCCGCTGGGCGATCAGCCGCCCTCGGGCAACGCCTTCGAGCAGTGGGCCGTCGCCGCGTGGCGCTTCAACGCCGACGGGTTGATCACGGAGGAAGTGCGCTTCTATTCCCCCGCCGCGATTCAGGCCCAGCTCAGCCCCGGCTAGCCGCCCCGCACCGCGCCGCGCTCCGACCGGCGCGTTTGACGCTCCGCCGCTCCCCAACTAGCCTGCCCCCACCACTGGAGGGAGGCGCACTATGAAGTTGGAGGGCAAAGTCGCGGTCATCACCGGCGTCGGGCCGAACATCGGGCGCGCCGTCGCCCTCGCCTTCGCCCGCGAGGGTGCCAAGGTCGCCGTCAACCATCGCAGGCCCGAACAGGCCGACAGCACCGTCAAGATGATTGAGGACGCCGGCGGCGAGGCCATCGCCATCCCCTGCCCCATCGCGGACGAGGACGCCGTCCGCGCAGCCATTGCGCAAGTCGTCGGCGCGTGGGGCAAGGTGGACGTGCTGGTGAACAACGCCGCGCAGATCAACCCCAAGGGCGTGCTGAATATGCCCTTCGACGAGTTCAAGGAGCAGGTTTCCTCCATCGTGGACGGCACGTTCGTCTGGACGAAGTACGCCGCCCAGTCGATGGTCGAGCTCGGCGTGCGCGGCAGCATCATCAACGTCGTAACCTGCGCCGCCTGGCAGGGCGAGCCCGGCAACATCGGCTACACCACCGCCAAGGCCGGCGTCGTCAACTTCACCCGCTCCGCCGCGATGGAGCTGGCGGAGCACGGCATCCGCGTCAACAACATGACGCCCACCGCCACGGAGGTCGAGGACGAGGAGGCGCTCGCCCGGCGCGCCGCCCGCGCCGCCTCACGACCGGCCCGCCGCCACACCATGGACTACGACGCGATTCCCTTGGGCCGCAAGCCCACGCCCAGCGACTATGTCCCCGCCTTCGTCTACCTCGCCTCCGACGACTCGTCGATGGTGACAGGAACGAACCTTGCGGTGGACGGCGGTGTGCTGGCCAAGTACTGGCCCTGGTATCCGGAGGTTGCGCCGGCGGGGGCGTAGACCTGGCGTTTGCGCGCGGCGCTTGGCGGTTGTATGGTGCGCGCGCGGAAGGCGCAAAGCCCGAAATCTCTCCGCAAACGGAGGCTGCATATGGGAGTTCTGCCCGACCTGTCCAAGTACGAGAAGTATCAGGAAGTGACGCAGGGCCAGATTCGCTACTACGAAGCCGGTTCCGGCAAGGACCTGCTCCTGCTGCACGGTATGGGCGTCTACACGTCCGCCGACACCTTCCAGTTCATGTTCGAGCCCTTGGCCGAGAAGTATCACGTCGTCGCCATCGACTACCTCGGCTTCGGCAAGAGCTCGCGCGTCCTGGGCAACGGCCCGACCTTCGACGTGATCGTCGACGGCATCCGCGAGTTCCAAGACCAAGTGGGCTTCGGTGCCGCCCACGTCATCGGCCACAGTGCCGGGCCGTGGTTCGGCGGCATCCTCGCCTACGAGAGCCCCGACCGCGTCGCCTCCCTCATCGGCATCGGCCCGGCGGGGATGAACGTAACGCCCGTCGCCTCCGTCAGCGGCTACCAGAAGCCCAGCGTCGAGAGCGCCTACGCCTCGAACTCCAACAGTGTCTACGAGGGCTCGAAGTTCACCGACGAGATGGCGCACGAGATGGCCAAGCAGATGATCAGCTACGCCGAGCGCGAGGGCGCCTTCGGCGGCCTCCAGCCCCTCGTCGACCAGATGGCCAACCCCGACACCCGCAAGTCCTACCTCCTCCAACGGCGCATGCCCTTCCTCAAGATGCCCGTCTTCTACATCTGGGGCGAGTCGGAGGGCATGGAGCCTTCCCCGACCTGGACGGAGGAGTGGGAGGAGACGGGCGGCGACCCCGGCAAGGGCTCCAAGCCCTGGGTCGCGCCGAACATGAAGTTCCACATCGTCCGCGGCGCAACCCACAACGTTCACTGGGAGCAGCCGCAGCTGATGGTGGAGCTCGTCTCCGACTTCATCGAGTCCGTCGGCTAACGCCCAAACGCCAAGGTCTGTCTATGCGCAGCGTCCGCCACCCCACGGCGGGCGCTGCGCTTGCAAAGGAGCGAATGTGAAGGTAACGCGCGTCCACGCCACCACCCACAACATCCCCGTGCCCGTGCCACTGCTCGACTTCCCCATCCCTCGCCAGATCGTCTTCTGCGCCGTGGAGACGGACGCGGGAATCACCGGCTACGGTCTCACCGGCCCCATCCAGCGCTTCGCGGTCAGGGAATTCATCAACCGCGAAGTCGCCCCCAAGGTAGTCGGCAGAGACCCGCTGGAGACGGAGCGCATCTGGCACGAGCTGTTCATAGAGCTGAACCCGCGCGCGCAGACCGGCGTTTGGAGCTCCGGCGTGAGCGCGCTGGATATCGCGCTGTGGGACATCAACCGGTGTGGCGGCTGCTGGGCGCGGCGCAGAAGACCGTCCTCGCCTATATCACCTTCGGCCTCCTCGAATACGACGTAGACCAGCTCGTCGAGGTGGCCAAGTCCTTCGTCCAGCAAGGCGAGGACAAGCTCAAGATGGTCGTCGCCATCAACGGCGCCGAAGACCCGCTGGAGGACGCGCGCAGGGCCATCGCTGTCCGCGAGGCCGTCGGCCCAGGCGTCCAACTTTCGATGGACGCGAACTACCTGTTCAACTTCCACAACGCGCTCAAACTGGCCAAGGCGGTCGAAGGGCACGACATTGAGTGGTTCGAGGAGCCGGTCTACGGCAACGACGCACGCCTGCTCCACGACCTGCGCATGCGCACCAGCGTCCCCATCTCCGCCGGCCAGAACGAGGGACACCGCTTCCGCTACCGCGAACTGCTCGTCAACAACGCCGTGGACATCCTCCAACCCAACGTCGTCTACTGCGGCGGCTACACCGAGGGCGTGAAGGTGGCGGCAATGGCGCAGGCGTTCAACCTCGTCATCGCCAACGGCGGCGGTTGGCCGCACCACAACATGCACCTCCAGGCGGCTATGTCCAACGGCTGGCGCGTCGAGTTCCACTATCCGATGTGGAAGGCGGGCGAGATGATCTACAAGGACCCGCCCGGCCCCCACGGTGGCGCGACCACCCTCACCGAAGAACCCGGCCTCGGCCTCGAACCTCGCTGGGACGCCCTAGAAGAATACGCCGAAGCGTAGCCGCAGCAGCCCTCTTCCTGCGGGGTGCGCCGAGGGACGGCCAGTTCCACGGCTGGGGGCGTGGGGGTATCCCCCACAACAAGCCTTTTTTATCTCTTTGAGGGGCGGGAGATGGGGCAGCGGAAGCGCCCCTCCCTACTCCCCGGTGTGCAGCATCAGCACCGGAGCGGGGGAGGCGTGCAGGATGTCGTCCGCCACCTTGCCGTAGGGCCGCGTTTGGTTGCCGGAGCGCCCATGCGACGCCATCACGATGAGGTCGGCGCCGCATTCCAACGCCTCAGCCGCCACCTGCGGCCCCGGGTCTCCGTCGCGCAGCGCCGTCGTCACCGCCATGCCCGCGCCCTCCAAGCGGCGCGCTGCCTCCGTCAGATAGGCGCCTTCTTCGCCCCGGGGGAAGGGGCGGAAGTCCCACGTAGGGCGCATGATCTTGCTGGCCGCGCCCTCTCGGGGAAGGCGCACGTGGGCCACCGTCGCCTCCCGCGCCCCGGCGCGCGACGCCACCGCCGCAGCGCAAGGCAGCGCCTGCTCCGCCAGCTCGGAGCCGTCCAGCGGAACGAGGATGCGGCTGATCTTCGCCGGCGCCACGCGGTGGAAGTCGTCCGCCCGCACCAGCAGCACCGCCGTCTCCGCCAGTTGCAGCACCACCTCCGCCACTAGGCCCGCCCACCCATTGCTGCTCAACAGGATCAGGTCGGCTTGGGCCGCCTTGGCCGTGTCGACGACCGCGTTGGAGATGCGGCGCTTGCCTGGCGGGCGGTTGGGTTCGCCGTGCTGCGCGGGAGCGGCGCGGGTGTGGATGATAGGGACGGGCATTCCCGTGCGCCTCCACCACTCTGTCAGGTCGGCCGCCGTGCGGTCGAGGTAGGTCTTAGCCGTCGTCAGGTCCTCGTCGGCGCCGCTCTCCACTGCCGTAAACAGGATGACTTCGTTGGCGGGCTGCGGCTCCATGACGCTGGGCAGAAAGCCCAGCGCCGCCTCCGCCGTCAACGAGCCGTCCAGCGCCGCCAACACCTTGGAGAAGAGCGTCACGTTCACCCCGAAGCGCCTCCCCGCGCGGCATAGTCGGCGGAGCGCGCCTCTACCATACACGGCGCGGCGCCCTTCCGCCGTGGGCAGTAGGGTTGTCATCCCCAGTAGGCGCGACCGACTGGCCGCCCGCTCTTCTCCGTCGTTCCTGCGGAGGCAGGAACCTCGACGCGAGGCGCCCCGCATCCACAAACCCATCCCTGACGACAGGGGGCGGGGGCGGGTAGTCTTCCGTAGGGGCGACCGGCTGGTCGCCCCCGGCCCGTTCATGCGGGGAGCGCCGAGGGGCCGGCTAGCCGCTCGGCAGGGGGTGTGGGGGTATCCCCCACACAAACTTTTCTTATCTCTTGGAGGGGTGGGGGCACGCGGCGCGGCGGAGTATGCCGGACGCGCCCCGCTCGGATAACATAGCGCCATCCGCAGCAAGGGAGCCGCTATGAGCGCCACGTCCAAAGGCATGTCCGCGTCCCAACTGGCCAGCCAGCACTTCGCCTACCTCGAAGACCCGTCGCAAGCGCCTACGTCGGTGGAGGTGCGGCGCGTCCCCCTCTCCGCCCAGCAGCGCGGGTGGATCGAGAAGGCGTGGTCGTTCATCGACGCCAAGAAGGCCATCGACATCGACGTCGAGTTGGTCAACATCTACAGCCCCACTGGGTACGAGCGCGAGGTCAACACCTACGTCGCCGACTACTGGAAGCGCCTCGGCGTCGACGCCGTCTACCAGCAGATGGACGAGCACCAGGGCAACGCCGTCGCGCGCCTGCACGGCGACCGCTCCGGCCCAACCCTGCTGATGAACTGCCCCATCGACACCCACTGGACGGGCGACCTGAAGACCGACGGCCTCCAGTGGGGCGACCCCATGCGCCGCGACAACATGCGCCCGGCGCAGGTGGAAGGGCAGACGGTCATCGGCCTCGGCTCCAACAATGACAAGGGCATGGCCACCTCCATCATGATGGCCGTCGAGGCGCTGCACCGCGCGGAGGTTCCCCTGCGCGGCACGCTGCTCGCCGCCACCCTCGCCGGCGGCGCCCCCGCCCTTTCCCCGGACGACGAGCCGCGCAAGAACGTCAGCCTGTGTCAGGGCCTGCTCCACTCCCTCATCAACGGCGTCACCGGCGACTACGCCCTCTTCCACAAGCCCGGCTACCACGTCTCCTGGGAAGAGCCTGGGATGTGCTATCTCCGCGTGCGCGTCCTCGGCAATCCCGACTACATGGCGACTGAGAGCCGCGCCGACCGCCCCTATCGCGTCCTCACCGACACGGCGCGCATCATCATGGCGCTCGACGCCGCGGCCGAGGAGTACCGCCACACCTCCAGGGGCGGCAGCTTCCGCCCTGCCATGGCCGCCAACGCCCTCAACACCGGCCGCCCCGACAAGCCCAATTGGTCGCCCGCCATCTCCGAGATATTCCTCGACATTCGGCCCGCGCCCTGGACGGCGCCGATGGAGGTCAAGTACTGGTTCGACGGCGTGATGGAGCGCATCATCGAGGCCAACCCCGGCATGCGCGCCGAGTGGGACATGTACGTCGCCATGCCCGGCGGACGCACCGACCCGGCCAACTGGATCATCCAGTCGGCTATCCGCGCGGCGCAGGCCGTGGAGGGCGACACGAGCCCCGCCTATGAGGGCCGCCCCGCCGGACAGACGGAGGCGGGCGTGCTGCGCACCTGGGGCATCCCCACCGCCCGCATCTCCGGTGCGCCGCCGAACCCCGAGATGCCCGCCGACCTGCGCGAGGGCTTCACGATGTCCGGCGCCTACGCGCCCTATCTGGTGAATGCCGCCAAAGTGCTCGTTCACGCCGCCGTCGACACCCTCACCCGCACCCGCGAGGAGACCGGCCTGTCGTACTAGGGCGCGGTGCCGACGCAACAACCTGACAGGCCTGCCTAGCGCGGTGCCGCTCGCCCTGAGAGCAATCGAAGGCTGAACAGGGGCACAGCCCCCGGCTAGAGCGTGGTCCCATCCCCGTAGGGGCAACCTGCCGGTCGCCATAAGGCCAATCGAAGGGCGTTCTCTTCAAGCAGGGAGTGCCGAGGGGCGGCCCGCCCCTCGGCTGGGGGCGCCCCCCCCCCCCCCCGCCCCCCCCCCCCCCCCCCCCCCCCCCCAGAGCAGTTGCGCGAAGGTCTCGAAGCTTGTCCCCCCGAAAACGGGGAGCAGGAACCTCGACGCGTGGTGTCCCGCAACCTCAAACCCCATCCCGACGCATCAGGGGCGGGGCGGCCCACTTGCGCAAATGTCCCCACAGGCAGGCGGGCGGCCGCACACCCGCCTGCCTAGCGCCGTGCCAAGCTGCCCTTCACTCGTAGCGCACAGGCACGACAGCGCCTAGACTAGCGGGGGCGCGATATCCGCCATCCGCTACCAGGTATTGTGGTTTTTCGAAAATTCGCCCTATATCTTGTGCATTATACCCTTGACGTACGGCCAGCGCGCCTTATAATCCGCTCCTGCGCTTCCGGGCGGTGTGCGCAATCCGCCGATGTTCGTGAGCGCCACCCTGAAGCTGCGAGGCGACGAGCGATGACTACCACGGAGAGCGGCCTCCGCACGAATGGCGCCGGCGCAACGCCCGCCCAGGTGCCCCCCGCATCGGGCATGCGCGTACGCAAGCGCAACGGCGACCTCGAGGTCGCCGACGTGATGAAGATCGTGCGGGCGGTGGAGCGCTGTGTCGGCGGCCTAACCAGCGTCGACCCCCTCCGCGTCGCCACCCGCACCATCAGCGGCCTCTACGACGGCGCCACCACCCGCGAGTTAGACGAGCTCTCCATCCAGACGGCGGCCTCCCTCATCGCCGAGGAGCCGGAGTACTCGCGGCTAGCCGCCTCCCTGTTGGCGACCTTCATCGACAAGGAGGTGGAGAACCAAGACATCCACTCCTTCTCCCAGTCCATCGGCATGGGGCATCGGCTAGGGTTGATCTCCGACTCGGCTGCGGAGTTCGCGGCGGCCAACAAGCGCAAGCTGAACGACGCCGTGCGCCCCGAGCGGACGCGGCTGTTCGAGTACTTCGGCCTGCGCACGGTGTACGACCGCTACCTGCTGCGCCACCCCGAGAGCCGCCACGCCATCGAGACGCCGCAGCACTTCTTCCTGCGCGTCGCGTGCGGCCTCGCGCGCACGCCGTCGGAGGCCATCGACCTGTACGAGCTCCTATCGAACCTCGACTACATGGTGTCGTCGCCGACGCTCTTCAACTCGGGGACGGTGCACCCGCAGATGTCCTCCTGCTACCTGCTGGACTCCCCGGAGGACAGCCTCGAAGCCATCTACGGGCGCTACACCGACGTGGCCAAACTCTCCAAGTTCGCCGGCGGCATCGGCATCTCCTACTCCCGTGTACGCTCCCGCGGCTCCCTCATTAAGGGCACCAACGGAAAGTCCAACGGCATCATTCCTTGGCTCAAGACGCTCGACTCGTCAGTCGCGGCGGTGAACCAGGGCGGGCGGCGCAAGGGCGCCGCGTGCGTCTACCTCGAGGCGTGGCACGCCGACGTCGAGGAGTTCCTCGAGTTGAAGGACAACACCGGCGACGAGGCGCGCCGCGCCCACAACCTGAACATTGCCAACTGGGTGCCCGACCTCTTCATGAAACGCGTGGAGCAGGACGGGCCGTGGTCGCTCTTCGACCCCAAGGCCGTGCCGGAGTTCGCGGACCTGTACGGCGACGACTTCGAGCGCGCCTACCTCGCCGCCGAGGCGCGCGGTGACTTCGTCAAGCAGCTCCCCGCCCGCGACCTCTACGCCGCGATGATGCGCACCCTCGCACAGACCGGCAACGGCTGGATGACCTTCAAGGACGCCGCTAACCGCAAGTCCAACCAGACCGGCAAGCCCGAGAACGTCATCCACCTCTCCAACCTCTGCACCGAGATCCTCGAGGTGACCAGCCAGCCGGAGACGGCGGTGTGCAACCTGGGGTCGGTCAACCTGGGCCACTTCGTCGCGCCCGCCGCCAATGGCAACGGCACAGCGGCGGCGGCCTTCGACTTCGAGCGGCTCGGGCGCGTCGTGCGCACCGCCGTGCGCTACCTCGACCGCGTCGTAGACATCAACTACTACCCGACGGACGAGGCCGCCGCGTCCAACGCGCGCTGGCGCCCCGTCGGTCTCGGCGTGATGGGCTTGCAGGACGTGTTCTTCAAGATGCGCCTTCCCTTCGACTCGCAAGAGGCCATCGACCTGTCGGCGCGCATTCAGGAGGAGGTCTACTTCTGGGCGCTGACCGCGTCGAACGAACTGGCCGAGGAGACCGGCCCGCACGACTCCTACGCCGATACGCGCGCCGCCGCGGGCATGCTCCAGTTCGACCTGTGGGGCGCCGAGCCGGCCGTCCCGGAGCGCTGGGCTGAGCTGAAGGAGCGCATCCGGCGCCACGGCCTGCGCAACTCCTTGCTCCTAGCCATCGCTCCCACCGCCACCATCGCCTCCATCTGCGGCTGCTACGAGTGCATCGAGCCGCAGCTCTCCAACCTCTTCAAGCGCGAGACGCTCTCCGGCGAGTTCCTCCAGGTCAACGGCTATCTGGTCAACGACCTCAAGCGGCGCGGCCTGTGGAACGAGGAGCTGCGCGCCAAGATCAAGGCCGCCGAAGGCTCCATCGTGGACATCGAGGAGATCCCCGAAGACCTGCGCAGCCTCTACCGCACGGTGTGGGAGCTGCCGCAGAAGGCGCTGATCGACATGGCCGCCGCACGCGGCCCCTTCATCGACCAGAGCCAATCGCTCAACCTCTTCATGGCGCAGCCCAACATCGGCAAGCTCTCCTCGATGTACATGTACGCCTGGAAAGCCGGCCTCAAGACCACCTACTATCTGCGCTCCCGCCCTGCCACGCGCATCAATCAGGCCACCGCCGCCGCAACCGCAGCCGCGCGTCCGCTCATAGAGATGCGCCCCGCCGCGCCCAATGCCCACGACCACGCCGACGAGGTCGCCTGCTCGCTCGAGAACCCCGAATACTGCGAGGCGTGCCAGTAACAATGGCTACCCGTCCCGGCGTTAGCGCCGCCGAACTCTTCGGCGCCATCCGACGCGCCAGCGCGCTGCTGAGCGACATCGTCGCGGTGCTCGAACCCGCACTGGAGCAGGCCGCCGCCGTATCCGCCGGCCAGCTGATGCTGCTCGAACGCGCCGGAAGCGCCGCGGAGCGCGAGGTGGTCGAGAAGACGGCGGCATGGGCGCGCGAAGCGCTTGCCCCCTTGGAGCACCTGCTCACCGTCGCCTCCGCCCCGCCCTACCTCGTCGCCCAGGACGACCTCCAAAAGCGGATGCTCCGCGACCTCCAAGAAGAAGCGACGCGCCTCCGCGAACAGGTCGTCGCCCTCAAGCGCCTCCTCACCCAATCCCCGCCGCGCTCCCAGAACTAGGAGGCGTTCGCTGCGTGCCCACCGCCGAAGTCCGCCATCCGCCTCTTGCGTTGGCCTGGCGCGCGGGCATTAGTCTTCCTTAGCCTCGCTGGCCCTACAGCGCACTAGCCACTTACTGACACGGAGCATCTCGTGACCATCCTAGACCCCGGCCTGAACCTGACCTTGCGGCCTATGCGCTACCCCGAGCTGTACGAGATGTACAAGAACGGAATCCGCAACACCTGGACGGTGGACGAGGTGGACTTCCAGAACGACCTGCCCGACCTCGCCCGCATGACCCCCGCCGAGCGCCACCTCATTAACCGCCTCGTCGCCTTCTTCGCCACGGGCGACTCCATCGTCGCCAACAACCTCGTCCTCAACCTCTACCAGCACATCAACTCGCCGGAGGCGCGCCTCTACCTCTCTCGCCAACTCTTCGAAGAAGCCGTCCACGTCCAGTTCTACCTCACGCTCCTCGACACTTACATCCCCAGCGTCGAGGAGCGGCACGAAGCCTTCCGCGCCATCGAGAACATCCCCTCCATCCGCCGCAAGGCCGAGTTCTCCTTCAAGTGGATGAACGCCATCTACAACCTCCAGGAGCTGGGCGCCGAGCGCGAGCGCAAGCAGTTCCTCCTCAACCTCATCTGCTTCGGCGCCTGCATCGAGGGCCTCTTCTTCTTCGCCGCCTTCGCCTACGTCTACTTCATGCGCTCGCGCGGCCTCCTCAACGGCCTCGCCTCCGGCACCAACTGGGTCTTCCGCGACGAGTCCGCCCACATGAACTTCGCCTTCACTATCATCGACATCGTGAAGAACGAGCACCCCGGCATCTTCGACGCCGAGATGCGCGCACAGGTCGTGGAAATGGTGGAGGAAGCGGTGGACTGCGAGCTCCAGTTCGCGCACGACCTGCTCGGCGAGGGCGTCGCCGGCCTGTCCATCGGCGATATGCGCTCCTACCTCGAGTACGTCGCCGACCAGCGCCTCGCCAACCTGGGCCTCCCGCCGCGCTACGGTTCCCGCAACCCCTTCTCCTTTATGGAGCTCCAGGACGTGCAGGAGCTGGCGAACTTCTTCGAGCGCCGCGTCGCCGCCTACCAGGTGGGCGTCGGCGGCGACGTCTCCTTCGACGAGGAGTTCTAGGCGCCGCCCTGTTCGTCCTGAGGGAACGCTAAGGGCGAACGGCCTCCCGACCCCGCTAGAATGGCGCGCGTATGCCCTACGCAACCATCGACGACGTCCGCATCGCCTACGAGGAGACCGGCGGCGGCCCGGCCGTAGTGTTCGCCCACGAGTTCGCCGGGGACCTAGGCTCGTGGGCGCCCCAAGTGCGCCGCTTCGCCCAACGCTGCCGCGTCGTCGCCTACAACGCCGTCGGCTACCCTCCCTCCGACGTGCCCGACGACTTGTCGCTGTACGAACAGGCGCGGCAGGTGGCGAACCTGCGCGGCCTGCTGACGCATCTCGGCGTCGAGCAGGCGCACGTCGTCGGCCTCTCGATGGGAGCGCACACGGCCATCGGCTTCGCCCTCGCCCACCCCGCTATGACGCGCAGCCTCGTCGCCGCGGGCGCGGGCACCGGCAGCACTAACCCCGCCGCCTTCCGCGCCGATTCCGAGCGTCGCGCCGCCCTGCTGGACGAGCACGGCATGCCCGGCCTCGCCGCCTACGCCGCCGGCCCTACTCGCTCGCGCTTCCGCCAACTCGACCCCGAGGGCTGGCGGGAGTTCGCCGAGCGCTTCCAATCTCACTCCGCGCGCGGCTCCGCCAACACGCTGCGCGGCTTCCAGGCGCGCCGCCCCTCCCTCTACGCGATGGAGGCCGAGCTGCGCGCGCTCACCGTCCCAACGCTCGTCATCACCGGCGACGAGGACGAGCCGTGCCTAGAGCCGTCCCTCTACCTGAAACGGACACTGCCGCGCTCTGGCCTGCTCGTGCTGCCTCAAACCGGCCACGCCGTCAACATCGAGCGCCCCGCCGAGTTCAACGCCGCCCTCGACGCCTTCTTCGCCGCCGTCGAATCGGGCGCCTGGCCCGAGTTCGACCCCGGCTCCGGCGACACCTGGCGCCTCTAGTCGAGCCCTTCCCGCCCTCCTCCCATTTCCGTCGTTCCCGCGCAGGCGGGAACCTCGACGCGCAATCTCTCGCAACCCCAAGACCCGCCCCGATGACAGGGAGCGAGGATGGGGAATCCACGCAACACAGCGACCACCCAGCCCCTCGGCTAGGGGCGTGGGGGTACCCCCCACAACAAACTTTTTTATCTCTTTATGGGAGTAGGGGGCCGGATAATCCTTCGTAGAGGCGACCGGCTGGTCGCCCCCGTCCCCTAATAGAAGATCGCCCGCCCGCCGCCGCCCGATACGGAGATCGACTCCCCCGTAACCGCCAGGCTCAGCGGCGACGCGAGAAACGCAACCACGTTGGCAATCTCCGCCGGCGTAACGATCTTGCCGATCGCGTTGCCCTCCGCCATGCGTTGGCGCAATTCGTCCGCAGTCGCCCCCTGCCGCTCAGCCATAGTGGCGAGGCGGCCGGACAGCGCCTCCGTGTCCACCGCGCCGGGCTGGAGCGTGTTGACGGTTACGCCGTGCGCGCCGAGTTCCTGCGCCAGCACCGCGCCCAGATTCGTTACCGCCGCGTTCCGCATCCCCCCGCTCACGCCCCCGGCATACCGCGACGCCATCCCGCTGATGATGATGATGCGCCCCCACCCGCGCTCCGCCATATGCCGCGCCGCCAACCGCGACGCCCGCACGTAGCCCATCATCTTCGTGTTGAAGTCGTCCGCGAACAGGCTCTCGTCGCCTTGCAGCAGCGTGTCGTTGCGCCCTCCGCCGCCCACCTGCGCCGCGTTGTTGACCAGGATGTCCACGCCGCCCAGCTCGCGCACTGCCGTCTCGATGACGCGCTCCAGGTCGGCGGGCTTGGAAGTGTCGGCGGACACGGGGATGCAGCGCCTGCCCGTCTCGGCGGCGATGGCGGCGGCGGCCTCCTCCAGCGGACCCTGGGAGCGCGCGCACACGACCACGCCGCACCCCTCGCGCGCCAGTTGCAGCGCCACCGCCTTGCCGATGCCCCTGCTTCCGCCGGTCACCACCGCCGACTTGCCTTCCAGTTGCAGATCCATCTCGCCTCCTTGGACTAGTCGGGCAGGACGGCTATCGCGTCCACTTCCACCATGTACTCCGCGCGCGCCAGCCCCTTCACCACCAGCAGCGTGCTCACCGGCGGCGGGCTGCCGTCCGGCCACACCTCCCAACGTCCTTCCTGCACGGCGGGGAAGTAGGCGTGGTCGGTGATGTACACCACCACCTTCACGATGTCGCTCAGCGAGCCGCCCACCGACTCAACCGCCGCCTTGACGTTGGCGTACACCTGGCGCGCCTGCGCCTTCGGGTCGCCCACGCCCACCATCTCGCCGTCCAAGTCGACGGACGTCTGTCCGGCGATGAAAACCAGGTTGCCCGCCTTCACCACCTGCGAGTAGCGGCCTCGCGGCTTGGGCAGCGTGGGCGGGTCGATGAACTCGTAGGCCATGCTCTTCTCCTAGGCGACGAACGCGCGGGGGAGTATCGGCGGCGGCGCGGAGGCTGTCCACCGCTGCGCTATACTCCGCCCGCTATGACCGCCTCCGACGCCGTAACCAAGATCGAGAACGCCCGCTACGTCGTCACGATGGACGCGCAACGCCGCATCATCCGCGATGGCGCGCTGCTCATCGAGGACGGGCGCATCGCGCGCGTCGGCAAGACGGAGGCGCTGGCCGACGCGCCCGCCGACCGCGTCATCGACGCCACCGGTAAGGTGGTCATCCCCGGCCTGGTCAACGGCCACGTCCACGTTAGCTACGCCCACGCTATGCGCGGCATCTTCCCCGAAGACACGCCCCCGGAGGTCTACTTCCCCTCCGTGTTCAAGATCCAAGCGGCGATGACGGAGGAGGAGGAATACCTGACCTCGCTGCTGGCGATGACGGAGTTGGTGAAGAGCGGGACGACGACGCTGCTCGACCCTGGCAGCACCAAGTTCATAGAGGCGGGGCTGGCCGCGTGCGGCGAGACGGGCTGCCGCCTCATCACCGGCATCCACGTCACCGACCGCGAGAACCCGTCGCGCATCCCCGCCTACGAGGCGCGCGAGGCCGCGCGCATAGCCGCCGACGCCATCGACCGCCATCACGGCGCGCACGGCGGGCGCATCCACGTCTGGGCCATGCCCTTCTCCGACGACTGGGCGTCCGACGACCTCCTCGTCGCGCTCAAGCGGGCGGTGGACGAGCGCGGTTCCCGTATGACCTACCACCACATCAACGCGCGCGTCAGTGTCGAGCGCGCATTGCGCGAATACGGCAAGCGCCCGACCCTCCACCTCGAGGACATCGGCTTGCTCGGCCCGAACGTGCTGCTGGCGCACGTGATCGACCTAGACGACGCGGAGATCGACGCGATGGCGGGCTCCGGCACGGCGGCGGTTGTCTGCCCGGCCGCGTCGCTCAAGCTGGCGCAGGGAACTATCCACCAAAGCAAGCTGCCCGAGCTGCTCGCCAGGGGCGTGCCCGTCTCCGTCGGAACCGACTCCGCCAACAACGGCAACCTCCTCGAGACGCAGCACGCGATGCGCATCACCTCGCTGGTCTACAAAGACGCGCGCGGCGACACGTCGCTTTTGCCCGCGAGCCAAACCCTCGAGATGGGCACGATTATGGGAGCGCGGGCGCTAGGGATGGACGCGGAGGTCGGCTCCCTGGAACCGGGCAAGAAGGCCGACCTGGTGCTCTACGACACGGAGCGCGCGGAGTGGAGCGCCCTCGTGAATCCGGTGACGGCGCTGGTCTACAACGCCGACGGGCGCAGCGTGGACATGGTGATGGTGGACGGCGTGACGCTCGTCGAAGGCGGAAAGCCCACCTTCGTAGACGAGCGAGCGCTTACCGCCAAGGTGGAGGCGATGAGCGAGGCGCTGCTGGCGCGCACGGGCTTCGCGCCCCGCATCCCCTGGCCCATCGAGTAGCCCTCGGCGCCGCTTCCCTCTCTCCCAGCGTCGCTCCCGCGCTTCTCTTTTTCGTCGTTTCCGCGTAGGCGGGAACCTCGACGCGACCAAGCCCCGATATGTGAAGAGGCGTCCGGCGCACGCGGTGCGGGGTGGTCGGCGTTCGCCCCCGCGTCCTTCGTGTCGTCGGGGCGGGTTTTGAGGTTGCGGGGCGCCGAGCGTCGAGGTTTCCGCCTCCGAGGAAACAACGGATGGGGCGGCGCCGTTTGACGCATCGGCGCGGCGGCGATAGCCTCTGCGTTAGCGCCGCGCCGGGCGCGGCGCTAACGCATGGTCGACTTCCGCCCCTTCCACGCCCTCCGCTACACCGAGCGAGCGGGTTCCGCCGCCGACCTCATCTGCCCCCCCTACGACATCATTAACGCGGAGGCGGAACGGGAACTGCTCGCCCGCAGCCCCTACAACTTCGTGCGCCTCGAACTGACGGAAGCGACGGACGCGCCCGATCCGTCGCGCTACGCCGCGGCGGCGGACGCCTACCGCGCGTGGGTCGCCGAGGGCGTGCTCGCGCCGGACTCCGAGCCGGCCTACTACGTGCTGCGTCAGCGCTTCCAACTCGCGGGGGAGCGCCTCGAGCGCTACGCCGTGCTGGGCGCGCTGCGACTGGAGCCGCTGGGGGCGGGCGTGCTGCCGCACGAGGACACGGGGGCGCAGGCCAAGCGCGACCGCCTCTCGCTGATGGAGGCCGCGGCGGCCAACTTCAGCCCCATCATGCTGCTGTACCGCGACCAGGGCCGCCGAATGGCCGCACTGCGCGCCCGCGCGATGGCGCATCCGCCCGTGGCGGACGCCCACATGCCCGACGGTCAACAGCACACGCTGTGGCGCGCGACGGACGAGCAAGCGTCGGCGGAGGCGCTGCTGGCGATGACGGCCAGTCACGCTTACGTCGCCGACGGCCACCACCGCTACGAGACGGCGCTCGCCTACGCCGCCGCCCACTCCGATCCCGCCGCCCAGTTCATGCTCGTGGCGATGATTGACTTCGACGACCCCGGCCTCGCTATCCTGCCGTACCATCGCGTGCTGCGCGGGCTGGACCACGCGGCGCTTGAGCGCGTCCGCGAGCGGCTCCGCGCCCTCTTCTCGACGCAGACGATCGGCGTCGCCGCCGACGGCGCGGCGCCGCTGGAGGAGTTGGCGGCGCAAGCGGGCGCTGAGGGCCTGGCGTTCGTGGCAGTGGAGCGCGGCGCTCCGCCGCGGCTCTTGATGCCCGCCGGTCTGGCGGCGCTGCGCGCCCCCGCGCCCCAGGGGACGAGCGTGCCGGTATGGGACGTGGAAGCGTGGGCGCTGCAAGAGGCGGTGCTGGGCCCGGCGCTCGGCGACGGCTACGCGGAGCACGTGACCGCCGTCCACGACGGAGAGACTGCGCTGCGGATGGTCGCCTCGGGCGAGGGGCAGCTAGCGCTGCTCATCAAGGGCGTGCCAACGGACCTGTTCGAGACAGTCGTCGGCGCGGGCGTGCGCCTGCCCCGAAAGAGCACCTACTTCTGGCCGAAGCTCCCCAGCGGCCTGCTCGTCCACGCATTGGAGGGCGAGGAGGCGTAGGGGGAGCCCGCCCGCCGCTCCCCGCCCCTAGCGATACACGCGGGGGAAGGAAGGCCGTTCGAGCACCGGGCCAAGGCCGCCGCGGACGGGCCGCCACTTCCAGTCGAGCCTGCCCGCGGCGCGCGAGCGCCGGAACTCCGCCGCAACCTCCGCGCCGACCACGATGATGATGCCTATGACGTAGAACCAGAGCATGAGAATCGCGGCGGTGGAGACGCCGCCGTAGACGCGGTCAAAGTTGGCGAAGCGGTCAAGGTAGAAGACGAAGGCCAGCTTCGCCCCCTCGAACAGCAGGCCCGCGGCTACTCCGCCCGCAAGGGCGGTCACCCAGAGCAGTTTCACGTCGGTTACGTACTTGTAGATGAAGGTGAAGGTGCCGACACTCATCAGGATGGAGAGGGCGTTCACGCCGATCGCCGTGGCCGTGTGGAGCAACTCGGTGTGCGCGGCGGCCTCGGCTTGGGTTATGAGACGCCCCAGGATGCCGATGGCGACGGTGAGGAAGAAGATGCTGCCGAGAGCGAACGCAACTCCCAATTGGCCCATCTGCTGGGTGATGAAGTGAGGCGGTTCGGGGATGCGCCACGCGCGGTTCACCACTCGGTGGACGGCGCCGAGGACGGCCCTGCCCGCCCAAAGGAGGCCAATGAGCGAGATGACGCCGATGGCCCGGACGCCGAGCTCGCCTTCGAGGGTGCTGTCAATGAAGTCGATGAGGTTGCGTCCGGCGGAGCCAGGCACCTGGTTGGCGATGAACTCGGTGATGCGTTCCTGGGTGCTTTCGGTGGAGATGAAGAAGGAGGAGATGGCGATAATGGCGAGGACGAGGGGGAAGAGGGAGAAGAAGGAGTAGTAGGCGACGCCGGCGGCCATGTGGGTGCCGTCGTTGCGAAAGAAGTTCTGCCCGATCCGCACGAGCACTTCGGCTATGCTGCGCGCGATCGGCGGCACCGGGAGTTGGTACGCCCGCTCACGGATGGAAGTGCCCGTCTGCTGCAGAGCGTTAAGCATGCGCAGGATTATAGGCGGCCCCTTTCGCTACTCTACGGCGCAACGCGCAGCACGAACATGTAGCGCGCGCAGCGCGAGGCGCTCACCGCGCGGGCGCTAGGCCGATGCGGTCATAGACCTCGCGGAGCGTCTCGCGCGCGATCGCCCTCGCCTTATCCGCGCCCGCCGCCAACGCCTCGTCCACCAAATGGGGCGCGGCCTCGAACTCGCGGCGGCGCTCGCGGAAGGCGCGGAAGTAGTCGTTGACGCCGTCGGCTAAGATGGCCTTGTCGTCTACGCAGCCGATGCCCGCCGTGGTGCAGAGGCGGTAGACCTCTTCGCGGCGGCCGGGATTGAAGAGGGCGTGGAAGGCGTAGACGTTGCAGACCCAGGGACGGCCAGGATCGGCGCGGCGGGCGCGCTGCGGATCGGTCACCATCGTGCGCACGCGCTCGCGCGTCTCTCCCTCGCTCATCGCCAACTCGATGTGGTTGTCGAGGCTCTTGGACATCTTGTTCGCGCCGTCCGTTCCGGTTACGGACGGCGACTCCGTGAGCCTGACCTGCGGCTCGGGGAAGGTGTCGCCGTACAGATTGTTGAAGCGGCGCACGATCTCCCGCGACAACTCGACGTGCGGCGCCTGGTCGACGCCGACGGGCACCCACTCCGCTTTGGCGAAGATGATGTCGGCGGTTTGGAGAACGGGGTAGCCGACGAGGCCGTAGGAGACGCTCTCCTCCGTCTCGTTCATCTGACGCACGCGCTCCTTGAAGGTGGGGACGCGCATCAGCCAACCAAGGGGCGTGGACATGCTGAGCAGGGTATGGAGGGTCAGCACCTCGGGCGCTTGCGATTGGACATAGAGGAGGCTGCGGTTGGGGTCGACGCCAGCGGCGAGCCAGTCGATCACCATCTCGCGCGTGTTGGGCGCGATGGCGCGCGCCGCCTCACCCACTTCCGTCGTCAACGCGTGAACGTCGGCGACGCCGTAGACGCACTCGAAGCCGTCTTGCAGCTCCACCCAATTCTGAAGGGCGCCGAAATAGTTGCCGAGGTGGAGCCGCCCCGAGGGGCGCATCGCGGAGTAGACCCGTGCCATGCCGCTGCGAGTGTAGCACACGCCTCCGCGCGCCTTGCCGTGCGCCCTGAGAGAACTCGAAGGGCGCAGGAGAAGCCTTGCGGCGCGGCGCGGCGGCGCGCTAGCCTCGGGACCATGATTCGCGCCCTGGGCGGCTTGGCGCCGCAGGTTCACCCCACCGCCTACGTGAGCGAGGCGGCCTACGTGGTGGGCGACGTGGTGATTGACGCGCATGCGAGCGTGTGGCCCGGCGCGGTCATCCGCGGCGACCACGGCCGCATCAGCATCGGCGCCTACACCAATGTGCAGGACAACTCCGTCGTCCACTCCGACGCCGCAGCGTCCATCGGCGATGGCGTCGTCATCGGCCATCGGGTGGTGTGCCACGCGGCGCGAGTGGGCGACCGCGTGCTGCTGGGCAACGGGTGCGTGGCGAGAACGACGCGATCGTAGCGGCGGGCGCGGTGGTGATGGAGCGCGCCCGCGTAGGCAACGGGGAGGTGTGGGCGGGGGTTCCGGCGCGGCTGCGCGGGCGGATGCTGCCGCGCCACCGCGAGATGATTCGCCGCGGCGCCGAGTCCTACGCTGCCCTCGCTCAGCGCTATATGGAGACGGAGCTGAGCTGAGCGCCGGGGGCGCGCGGCCGGGGGCTACGCAGTCTCCGGCGCAAGGGCGCGCAGCGCCTGGGCGGCGGCGGCCTGTTCCGCCTCGCGTTTGCGGCGGCCTTCGCCTTCCCCGGCGCTGCTCACGCCAACGCGCACGCGCACGCGGTAGCGGCGGTCATGCGAGGGGCCTTCCTCTTCCAGCACCTCGTAGACGGGCAAGGGCAGACCTTGGCGCTGGGCATGCTCCTGGAGGGCGCTCTTGGCGTCGCGGGGAACGGCGCCCGCGGCTACGGCGTCGAGTTGGGAGCCGAGCCAGCGCAGTACGAGGCGGCGGCCCGCCGCGGTTCCGCGGTCGAGCGCCACGGCGGCGAGCACTGCCTCCAAGGCTCCCGCCAATACTGAGGGGCGGTTGCGGCCTCCAGTGGCCTCCTCTCCCTCACCGAGGTAGAGGTGCGCGCCGAGGCCGATGCTCCGCGCGACGCCGGCCAGGGAGCGTCCGCTCACTAGCGCGGCGCGGGCGCGCGTCAAGTCGCCTTCGGAGCAGCCAAGGCAGCGCGCGTAGAGTTCTTGGGCCACCGTCCAGCCTAGGAAGGCGTCGCCTATGAACTCAAGGCGCTCGTTGGATTCCCACCCCAGGTCGGGGCGCTCGTTGAGAAAGGAGCGGTGCACGGCGGCTTGGCGCAGCAGCGCCCGTTCCTTGAAGCGGACACCGAGAGCGCGTTCGAGGGCGGCCCAGTCGGGCTCGGCTGTCGGCGGCGTCCTATCGGCCAAAGACGCCCGTGGGCCACGGGGGCTGCGGGCGCTTGATCTCGCCGACGTAGGCGTTGGCCTCCATCAGCCCCAGCACGTGGTCGAAGGCGGCGTCCGCCTGCTCCGGCGTGTCGGGCCGGATGAGCTTGAGGAAGGTGGACGTGCCGTTCTCGAACACGAAGGTGGGGGTGCCGAACACGCCGTGCTGCTCCACCGCGGACTCGTGGCTTGCGGCCACCTCCTCCAGCGAGGAACGGTCCTTCACGTCGCGCTCGAAGCGTTCCACGTCGAGGCCCGCCTCGGCGGCGACGCGCGTGAGCACCGCCATATCGCCGAGGTTCTCGCGCGCGTCGTGCCGCGCTTTGAGCAGCAGCGGCATGAAGCGGCGCAGAGCGTCGGCGCCCTGGCGTCCCGCGGCGACCCCCGCGCGAAGCCCCCACACGCGGTCGGGGATGTTCTCCTCCGGCTCGCTCCAGACCCTGTAGTCCTCACCGACCTTCTGGTTCACCTGGTCGAGGGAGAAGGGCTTCCAGTTGAGCTCGATCGGCTCCTCACCGCCCCTTGCCTGTTTCACGAGATCCAGCCACACGGCTGCATTCCAAACGAAGGGTCAGCCAAAGTCGTAGTAGACGTCCGCCTTGCGTGTCTCAGCCATGGGAGCGCCTCCCTAACGATGCGGGATGTAGAGGGGATTGTTGCGCGGCGCGGGCAGCGTGTCAAACCAGGGCCCGCGTGGGCGGAGCTTTGCGCGGTGGTAGGCTAGCGGCGATGGCTACCGTTGCCCTCAGCCGCGCGCTTTCGCGGCGCGACTATACGCTGGCGCGCGACCTGGGCCGCCGCGCGGCGGAGGCGGGCTACGCCTTGTGGCTCGTCGGCGGACCGGTGCGCGACGCGATGCTGGGGCGCCGCGTCGTCGACGTGGACGTGGCGGCGGAGGCGCCGATCGAGGAACTGGGCGCGGCGCTGGGGTTGGAGACGCAATCACCGACTCGGTTCGGGACGGCCAAGGCGCAGGTAGGCGGGCGCGCGCTGGACCTCGCCATGGCGCGAACGGAGGTCTACCTCCGGCCGGGCGCGCTGCCGGTGGTTGCGCCCGGCTCGATGGCGGACGACCTGGGCAGGCGCGACTTCACCGTGAACGCCATGGCGGCGTCGCTGTCGCCCCAGGGCTTCGGGACGCTGCTCGACCCCTACGGCGGCAAGGCGGACTTAGAGCGACGTGTGCTGCGCGGGCTGTACGCGGCCACCTTCCGCGACGACGCGACGCGGATGCTGCGGGCGGCGCGATACGCCGCGCGGCTGCGCCTGACGCTCCACCCGGCGACGCGGCGCTGGCTGGCGCGGAGCCTCGACGCCATGGCCGCCATTTCTCCGGCCCGCGTTCACCGTGAGCTGCGGCGCACGGTGGAGGAGGCCCAGGGCGACGGCGCACGCGCGCTGTTGCTGGCGCGCCGTCTCGGCGTGCTTGGCGCCATCCACCCGGCGTTGGCGTCGGACGCAGTGGCTGACGCGCTGCGCGCCGCCGGTCAGCGCGGTGTGAAGGGCGACGCGCTCCTGGCCGTCTTGACCGGCGGCGGCGACCTGGCGGAGGAGGCGCGCCGCACGGGGTTGACCAAGCAAGAGGCGGAGAACGCGCGTTGGCTGCGCTGGCTACTGGATGATGACGCTATCGCGGCGCCGCGCCTGCCGCCATCGCACGTGGCGGAGGCCATCGGCGGCGCGCCCGACGCCGCCATCGAGGCGGCTGTGGCGCTGCGCTCGACGGAGGCGCGCCGCAACCTGCGCCGCTACCTCGACCGGCGCTACGCCAAACCGCGCATGCGCGGCGAAGACCTGATGGCGATGGGCGTGCCCGAGGGGCCGGAGATCGGGCGCCTACTGGACGCGCTGGCGCCCGCGGTGCTGGACGGGCGCGCGCGAACACTGCGGGCGGAGCGCTCCATCGTCCGGCGGATGTTGGAGGAGGCGAAATGAAGGCGGTGTTCATCTTGCGCCACGGTGGGCCGGGGGCGGTGGAGTTCGGCGAGCTGCCCGACCCGGCGCCGGGGCCAGGCGAAGTTCTCCTGCGCGTCAAGGCGGCGTCGATGAACCGCCTCGACCTGTACACGCGGGCGGGGCTGCGCGGTGCCAAGGCGTCGGACGGCGCATTCCCTCACGTGCTCGGCGGCGATTGCGCGGGAGTAGTGGAGCGGCTGGGCGAGGGCGCGGAGGGGCTGGCGGAGGGCGACCGGGTGGTGGTCAACCCATTGCTGTCGCTGAAACCGGCGCCGCAGATGCTGGGAACAAGCAGACAAGGCTCCCACGCGGAGTTAGCGACCGTGCCAGCGGCCAACGCCGTTCGGTTGCCGGAGAACGTCTCCTTCGAGCAGGCGGCGGCCCTGCCCACGGTGTTCCTGCCCGCGTGGTCGGCGCTGATCGAGCACGCGCAACTCCGGCGCGACGAGACGGCGCTGGTCATCTCTGCGTCCAGCGGGGTGGGCACGGCCGCTATCCAAGTGGCCAAGGGCGTGGCGGGGGCGCGATGCATCGCCGCCACGAGCAGCGGGCCGAAGGCGCGGGCGGCGCGGGAGCTGGGCGTCGACTACGCGATTAACTACGAGGCGGAAGACTTGGCGGCGCGCGTCCGGGAGATCACCTACGGCCAAGGCGTAGACGTGGTGCTCGACCCGACGGGAGCGCGGCTGTTCGACGCGGCGTTCGCGTCGATGCGCCCGGGCGGACGCTACGGCGTGTGCGGGGTGACCTCGGGGTATAAGGCGGGGCTGCACTTGGGGCAGCTGTTCAGCAAGCGGCTGCGGCTGTTCGGCGTCTACATGGGATCGACGAGCCTGCTGGAGGAGATTGTCCGCGCCGTGTCGCGCGGCCTCATCCGCCCCGTCGTCCACAAGACGCTGCCGCTGTCGGAGGCGCGGGCGGCGCACGAGGAGATGGAGCGCTCGGAGCACTTCGGCAAGTTCGTGCTGACGGTGGAGGGGTGATGGAGGGCGGTGCCGGTTCAGCGCCGCCGCCGCGTTCAGTGGGTTTCCACTAACTCGACGCGCTCGCCGTAGCGGCGAAAGTCCTCAGTGTTGAAGGTCAACAGCCTGCGCTCGCCGTGCGTCAGCATGGTCGCGACGATGTTGGCGTCGTGAACCTGCCGCCCCGGCGCCGAAACCACGCCGCAGAGCGCGATGAGCGTCTCGGTGACCTCCGGGCCGTCCTCCAGCATCTCGAACGCGTTGAGCAGGCGGCGCACATCGTCCACTGCCTCGCCGGGAGTGAAGGGAGCCAGCCAGTCTTGCTGCCTGGTGATGACGGAGAGGTACTCCCGCACCACCTGTCGGCTGATCCTGACCGGCTCGTCCTCTCCGAAGGCGCGTTGAAGCGCCTCACGCGCGGAGACGTGGTGCGGCGCCTCGAAGATGCGCGCATACACGAGGACGTTGGTGTCGATGAACACCGGCGGGCTACGCCCTGTCCTCGTAGATGTCCTCGCGGCTGAGGCTCAGGCCGGCGGGCCAAGCGCCCACAGTGCGGACGGGCCATGCCTCGTCGAGCCTGATCGTCTCCGCGCGTTGCGGCTGTTCCCGCTGGAACAGCAGTTGCTCAGCTTCCATGTCTACCTCCGTAGTCTTCCAGCCTGCCATCAGCCACGCGAGGGCGTGGCTGTGGCCGCCGGCCTTCTGATTGGCCCACCATGGCCGGTGCAGGCGCGCCGACTTGGGCAAGCCGAAGCCGATGACCCTTTCGACGTCCCCGAAGGTGGCTCTCTGCTCGCGAACCTCCAGGGTGTTCAGCCAGTGGTACAGTTTCTTGTACTTGCCCCGGTTGGCCATGTTCCCGTATTCCGCTTGCTTGTCCATCGCCTCTAGAGCCTCTCTGCAGCGCTTGAGCGCCAAGGTGTATAAGTATTGTAGTTAGTTAGTGTTTACATGTCGAGCCCTCTTGCCTGCGGCGCTCCAAGAGCGGCGGGGCGGCGGCGTTGGCTAGCCGACCGCGCCGCCGCCCTAGGGCTCGAGGGGCTGAGTGAGGCCGGCGGCGATCATCGGGCGGCGCGTTTGGCGGATGTGCCAGAAGAGGTATTGGTTGGCGTAGCCCGCGTTGGCGCCGAAGCGCTCCCACGCCCACTCGCGCACGCTGTCGTAGCTGAGCTTCGGGTCTAGGCCGTAGTGGTCCACCAGCGCACGGCGCACCCATAGATCGACGGGGAAGGCCTCTGCGCGGTCGAGGGAGAAGAGCATCACGCAGTCGGCGATCTTAGGGCCGATGCCCGGGAGAGCGGTCAGCGCGGCGGCGGCCTCGGCGTAGGGAGCGCCGCGCAGTTCGTGAAGCGGCAGGCGGCCCGCCGCGACGGCATCGGCGGCGGCGGCCAGATAGGCGGCGCGGAAGCCGCAGCGTAGCTCGCGCAGCCGCCCCTCCCCCGCCTCGGCCACGGCCTCGGGCGACGGGAACGCATGTCGCCGCACGCCGCCCAGCCGCGCCTCCTCGCCCAACGAGGAGGCCAGCAGCTCCATCGTGCGGGCGATGCGCGGGATGTTGGAGGTGGACGAGAGGATGAACCCCGCCAGTATCTCCCACGGGTCTTGGCGCAGGATCCGCAGGCCAGGAAAAACGACGATGCCCGCCGTAACGTGCGGGTCGGCGGCCAAAGCGCGTTGGATCGCGGGCAGGTCGTCGTCGAGGCGGAAGTAGGCGGTCAAGCGGGTGGCGATCTCCTCCGCCGATAACCCTGCTTCCGGCTCGACCTCCGCCTCGACGCCGGAGCGCGTGCGGCGCAGGCGGACTACGCGCCCTTCGAGCACGCCGAGCCACGCGCCTGGTTCGGCGTCGTCCCGGCGCCAGCGGAAGGATTGGCCGCTGTCCAGGCTGGCGTCCAGGTCGAGCGGCTGGTCGATGGCAAGAGAGACTCGGAGGGTCACGGCGTCTCCGCTGCCCTGAGCCACTCCCCTACCCTAGCGGCGGTTTGGGCCAGGGGGCCGCGGAAGCGGGCGGTGGGCGGCAGGGAGTTGAGGAACCAGGCGCCATAGGACTTGGAGACGATGCGCCCGTCGAGCACGACGACGGCGCCGCGGTCGCTCTTGCTTCTGATGAGGCGCCCGAAGCCTTGGCGGAAGCGAAGCACTGCTTGCGGCGCGGCGTACTGGAAGAAGGGCTTTTCGTAGAGCTCGGAGCGCGCGGCGAAGATAGGCTCAGTCGGAACGTTGAAAGGGAGGCGGGCGAGCACCAGCACCTTCAGCGCCGTGTTGCCGATGTCCACGCCCTCCCAGAAGGAAGCCGCGCCAAGCAGCACGGAGCGCGGCTCCTGCTGGAAGCACTGCGGAGGCGCTCCGTGAACGCCCTGGGCCAGCACGCCGATGCCGTCGCCGCGCAGCCGCGCTTGCAAAGCGAACGCCGTCGCGCGGAGCGACGCGTGGGAAGTGAAGAGCGCCATCGTGCGTCCGTCGGCGGCGCGGGCCAGGTCGCGCAGGGCGTCGGCGTAGGCAGGCGCGCTCGGCTCGGGCACGTCGGTCGGCACGCAGAGCAGCGCGGCGCGTTCGTAGTCGAAGGGGGAGCCGAGGCGCAACTCGGAAGGCTCCTCCAGCCCCAGGCGCTCTCGCAGGTGCCGGAAGTCGCCCTGGACGGTCATCGTAGCGCTCGTGAGCACGACGGCCCGCTTCTGCGAAAGCAGCGCCTCCGACAGGTAGGTGGAGACGTCGAGAGGGGCGCCGTTCATCGTGAGCGCGGCGTTCAGGCCGCCGAGCCAGTAGACGAACGTTAAAGGCGCCGACTTTCTGCCGCAGGGCGCGTTGGTCGGTCAGCCACTCGATCAACTCTCCCCTACGCTCCTCGAGGCCGGGGATGATCTCCGCATCCAGGGCGTCGAGGCCCTGGCGAAGGGTGTCGACGCGGTTGGCGGCGTCGGACAGGGAGCGGTCAAAGGCGTCCCAGACGACCTCGACGTCCGACCACGCGGGATTAGCGCGGACAGCGGAGGTGACGCGGAGGTCGCCGTCGTCGCCCGCCGCGTCGGCGCGGTGTCCCTTGGCGAAGGCGCCCATGGCGGCCATCAGGTTGGCCCAGGCGCTCTGTGCGCTTTGCAGAGGCTCCTGCGCCGCCTCCACGCGGCGGACGTTCATCGTCTTGACGCTCTCGGAGAGGGCCGACGCGCGGAGGGCGCCGACGGCGGCTTGGACGATGGCGCCGCAGCGTTCGAAGAGGTCGCCCCCGCTGCCATGGGCGATGCGGAACCCGAACTGGCGGGTGGCCTCTGCCTCCAGGTTGTGCGCCTCGTCGACGACGAGAAAGTCGTAGTCGGGAAGCAGCGAACCGCCGACGATCAGGTCGGAGAGGAGCAGCGCGTGATTGACGACGACGACGTGAGCGGCGGCGGCCTCTTCGCGGGCATGACGGTAGAAGCAGGCGCCCTCGCGTGCGCCGGCGCAGGCAGAGAATCCGGAGGCGGACAAGCGCTCGAAGACGGCGGTCTCACGCCCCTCCAATGGCAACTCGGAGCGGTCGCCTGTGCGAGTGCGGCGGAGCCAGGCGAGCGTCTTAGCCATCGTGCGCGCCTCGTCGGGCGAGAGGGCGTCAGCGGCAGCCACGCAGGCACAGGTAGTTAGCCTTGCCCTTCATCTGGGCGTAGCGGAAGCGGGAGATGTCGAAGCCGGACACGCCGCGCAGCGCGCCGGCTATCTCCGGCAGGTCTTTGCCGATGAGCTGCTCCTGGAGGTTGATGGTGTTGGTGGAGACGACTACGCGCGCATTGTTGCGAACGGCGAAGAGCACGATGGGCAGCAGGTAGGCGACCGTCTTGCCGATGCCCGTTCCGCCCTCCACTATGAGGTGATGCGGCGCGTCCTGTTCGTCCGTCGCCAGCGCCTTGGCCACAGCGCGCGCCATCTCCACCTGCTCGGGGCGCGGCTCGAAGCCGGGGAAGCGCGACGCAAAGGGACCGTCCGCCGACAGGAGGCGCTCCACTTCGTCGGGGTCGCTGCGATGCACATCGGCGGGGTTGCCGAGATTACGCGGGCGCGGCAGGCGCTCTTGAATCTCGTCCTGGTCTACGCCCAGCACCGCGCCGCCCTGCTCGGAGTGAGCGTCGGCCAAGGCGGTCAGCAGCGCGGCGAG
>JAGWBE010000028.1:0-16411 GCA_021296055.1 Dehalococcoidia bacterium
GGCCATGCGGCGTTGATAGCACAGCGGGGGCCATGCGGCAACGGCGCCGCCCCTGCCCTACCCCGGCTCCTCCAATCCCTCGCCGAAGTTCATCGCGTAGAGGCGGGCGTAGACGCCTCCGCTGTCCAGCAGTTCGTGGTGCGCGCCATGCTCCACGATCCGGCCGTGCTCCAGCACGACGATCTTGTCGGCGCTGGTGATGGTGGAGAGGCGATGGGCGATGACCAGGGCGGTGCGCCCGCGCAGGACGGTCTTGAGCGCCTCCTGCAACTGATGCTCCGTCTCCGAGTCCATATTGGCCGTCGCCTCGTCCATAAGGCGGCGATGGCGCGCGCCATGCTGACCAGCGCGCGTTGGCCCATACTGAGGTTGGCGCCGCGCTGCTCCAGAACGGTGTCATAGCCGTTCGGCAACCGCTCGATGAAGCCGTGCGCGCCCACGGCCCGCGCCGCCGCCTCGATCTCCGCGTCCGTCACCTCAGGGTGGTTGAAGCGGATGTTGGCGCGCACGCTCTCGGAGTAGAGGAAGGGCTCTTGGAGCACCATGCCCATCTGCCCGGCCAGCGATTCGCGGGTAGTGCTCTTCACGTCCACGCCGTCCACCAGCACGCGCCCGCGCACGGCGTCGTAGAAGCGCGGGACGAGCGAGACGAGCGTGGTCTTGCCGGCGCCGGTGAGGCCGACGAAGGCGACGGTCTGGCCCGGCTCGATGTCAAGGTTGATGTTCGTGAGCACGTCCACGCCGGGGACGTAGGAGAAGGAGACGTTCTCGAAGGCGATGCGCCCGCGCATCGCCTGCATCGGCGCGGCGTCCGGGCGGTCGCGCAGTTCGGGCTGCACGTCGAGGAGTTCGAAGATGCGCGCGCCGGAGGCCATCGCCTTTTGGAACATCGTGAACTGCATCGTCATCATCCGCACGGGTTCGAACAGGCGCAGCAGGTACAAGATGAACGCGGTGAGCACGCCAACCTGCAGTTCTTGGTCGAGGACGCGCATGCCGCCGAAGATGACGACCAGGGCGATGGCGGTCATGCTGATGAATTCGACTGGCGGCATAAGCATGCCGGAGAGGAACGCTCCCTTGACGGAGGCATCGCGGTGTTCGGAGTTGAGGCGGTCGAACTTGCCGAGGTTCAAGGATTGGCGGTTCATGCTCTGGGCGACACGCACGCCGCTGATGCCCTCTTGCAGGCTGCCGTTGACGGCGGATATGGCGACGCGGATGCGCAGGAAGGTGGGCTTGGCCATACGCTGCCACACGGCCATCGTCGCCAGCATCAGCGGGAATGGGATGAGCGCGATTCCCGCCAACTGCCAGTCGGTGATGAACATCGCGGCGGCGATGAAGACGAGCATCAGGCCGTCGCCGATGGTCGGCACGCTCAGCTCCATAAATTCTTGGAGCGCGAGGGTGTCGTTCTGAACGCGCGACATGATGCGCCCCACCTCGTTGCGGTCGTAGAAGGCGGTGGACTGGCGCTGCATGTGGTCGAACATGTCGCGCCGCAGGTCGTACAGGATGCGCGTGGTTACCCGCGCGAGCGCGCGGAACTGGACGTACTGCGAGGCGCCCAGGACGGCGGTGTCGATCAGGAAGACGATGACGACGAGGGTGAGGTTGCCGAAACGCGTCTCTCCCTCGTCCGGCGCGATGAAGCCGTCGATGCCCCAGGCGATGATCAGCGGCTGCGCGATGACCGCGCAGATGTAGCCGACGATGCCCAGCACGGCGACGACAAACGTGCCGGGGTAGCGCATCGCGTAGCCCAACAACCGCCGCACCACCGCGGCGTCGTAGACGTTGCCCAGGAACTGCTCGTCCAGGCTTGCGCCCAGGGTGCGGCCGCGCTGGGAGGACGGGCGGGCGCTCACGGCCATCAGCCCGCCTCCTGTCCGCTCTCGGCGGGAGCGCGCTCTGCGGCGGCCTGCGCGGCCAGGCGCGCCTCCTCGAACGGGCGCATCTGCGATTCGTAGAGGTCGCGGTACTCGCCCGGCGCCGCCAGCAACTCGTGGTGCGTCCCGCGCTGCACTATCTCCCCGTCCGCGAACACCAGTATCTGGTCGGCCTGGGCGATGGCGTGGAAGCGGTTGCTGACGAGGAAGGTGGTGCGGCCCGCCGTAACCGCGTCCAACGCCTCCTGGATCAGGCGCTCGGTGTGGACGTCGACGCTGGAAGTGGAGTCGTCGAAGACCAGCACGGGGGAGTCGTGGAGGATGGTGCGGGCGATGGAGAGGCGCTGCTTCTGCCCGCCGGAGAGGCCGACGCCCCGCTCGCCGACGACGGTGTCGTAGCCGTCGGCCAGTCCGGCGATGAAGTCGTGGAGCTGGGCGGCCTTGGCGGCGTTGATGATCGTCTCGTCGTCCGCCGCCACGTTGCCGTAGGCGATGTTGTCGCGGATGGAGGCGGTGTGGATGAACACGTCTTGCTGGACGACGCCCACGTTGCGCCGCAGCGAGGTGAGCGTGAACTCGCGCACGTCGTAGCCGTCGATGGTCACCCGCCCCTGGGTAGCGTCGTAGAAGCGCGGCACGAGGTGCGCGAAGGTGGTCTTGCCGCTGCCGGGGCGCCCCACCAGCGCGACGCGCGCCCCCGCGGGAACGTCCAGGTCCACGCCGCGCAGCGCCTCCGTGCGCCCGTCGTAGGCGAAGGAGACACCGTGGAATCGCACGTGGCCGCGCACGCGGTCGACGTCGCGCGCGCCGGGCAGGTCGTGAACGGGCGAGACGGCGTCGAGTATCTCGAAGAGGCGCTGGCCGGAGGAGGCGGCTCGGGAGAAGTTGTTGACTGTCCAGCCGATCATCCGCACCGGCATGATCATCATGTTCATATAGACGAAGAAGGCGGCCAGCTCGCCGGGCGTCATCCCCGTGTAGACGACCTGGCCGTCGATGACGACGCGCCCGTCGATCACCTGCTGGCCGCCGTACCAGAGGATGGCGGCCATCGCGAGCATGAAGCCGAAGTTCATAATGGCGAAGTTGCGCGCCCAGGTGCTCTCGGCGAGGTAGGTCTGCTCGGCGACGGCGAGGGAGCGGCGGTGGAACTTCGCTTTCTCGTGCTCTTCGGCGGCGAACGCCTTGACGACGCGGACGCCCGTCAGGCTCTCCTGCAAGGCGCCGACCATGTCGCCCGTCAACTCTTGCACGCGCATCCACATACGCCGCAGGCGGCGGCTGGTCAGCGCCGCGCGGAAGGCCAAGAACGGGATGAACACCAGGGTCAGCAGCGCCACCTGCACGTCGATGAGCAGCATGGCGACGCCGGAGCCGATAAGCATCACGACGATGAAGGCAGAGCGCACGGCGCCCATATTCACGAACATCCGCACGCCCTCGACGTCCGCCGTGGCGCGCGACATCAGCGAACCTGTCGCCTGTTTGTCGTGGAACGCGAACGAGAGGTGCTGCAAGCGGTCGTAGTAGCTGTTGCGGATGCGGTAGGCGACCTTCTGCGACAGGCCCTCCGCCGCCCACGTCTGCCCCCACTGGAACAGGCCGCGCGCCACCCCCAGCAGGATGAGCACGAAGCCCAGGGTGATGAGCGCCTCCACGCCTTGGTCGCGGTTGGCCGGGTCGAGCGCGCGGTCGATGCCGGTGGAGAGGACGCGAGGAATCGCCAGCGCGGCGGCGGCGGCGCCGAAGACGGCTAAGTAGCCGAGCAGCACCTGCCGCCGGTGGTAGCGGAATATCAACGCTAATATGCGGGCGAGGTGGCGCATCGCCTCCTTTCCGGGCGCCGGGCCCTAGCTTGAGGATCGTGGGAGGCGATGCGTAGCCGCGCCCGGCTGCGCGGCAAGCGCCGTGAACGCCGCAAAGCGCGCCTCCCATGCGCTGCGGCAACGGCGCGCCCCCAATAGTAGTTGACAGCGCAAGCGTTTGCACCTACCCCCGCGCCCATCCTGGGCGGCGATAGCGGCAAGCGCCGCTTGCGGGCCGCCCGGCGCGCGCCAGTTCCGTTGCGTGGTAGGGACAGGTTTCAAGCCTGTCCCTACGGGGGAGAGTCAAAGAGAAATCGAAGTGAGGTTCCCGCCCACGCCGCGCTTACGCGCTAGAATGGCCGCCGCGCCACAGGGCGCGCGAGCGAGGAGGGACGATGGCGCAAGAGGCGTTGCGGGTCGTGGGGTTCGCGGGAAGCCTGCGCAAGGGGTCGGTCAATCGGCTGTTGCTGCGGGCGGCGGCGCGCGCGGCGCCATCCGGCATGTCGGTGATCGAGTTGGACATAAGCGGCGTGCCGATGTTCAACGAGGACGAGGAGACGGTGGGGCCGCCGGAGGGCGCGGTGCGGTTCAAGGAGGCGGTGGCGGCGGCGGACGGCCTGCTCATCGTTACGCCGGAGTACAACAGCGGGACGACGGCGGTTACGAAGAACGCGCTCGATTGGGCGTCGCGCCGCAGCCGCCCGGGGAACGTGCTCGACGGCAAGCCGGTGGCAATCATGTCTATGTCGGGCGGGCCGAACGGGAACGGCCAGAATGCCCGCGCCCAGGTGCGCCAGGCGATTCTGTTCCCCGGCGCCGTGCCGATGCCGCGCTGGGACGTAGGGGCGCCGGGCGGGGCGGCGAACTTCGACGAGGCGGGCAACCTCATCAACGAGGCGCTAGCCCAACGGGTGACGCAGGCCATGGTCCGTTTCGCGGAATGGATACGCCTCGTCGCGCCTTGGGAGTAGGCGTGGGGCGGGGGCGCCGCACGTGAGCGGGAGCGAAAAGGCGCTGCCCGCCGATGTGCAGGCGGCGCTGGCGTCCCACTTCTTCATCCGCACTACCTTCAGGCGGCGCGACGGCAGGCCGCGCACGGTGCAGACCACCTTCGTATGGGACGGGGAGCGCCGCATCTACCTGTCCGGCTACCCAGGCAAGCGGGATTGGGTGGCGAGCATGGCGGCCAACGGCGCGGTCACCATCGACACGGTGGAGAGGGGCGAGTGGTGCGCCATCGCGGGCGAGGCGCGGGTGCTGCGCGAGCGCAAGGAGCGCATGCCGCACTTGCTGGCGTTCGTCGAGCATTGGGCGGCGCGGGCGCGTCCGCTGCGGTTCGGGCTGCGCCCGGCGCTGCTGGCGCTGCGGGCGAACCGGCGTTTGGGGTTGCCATGGTGGGGGCCGTTCTACCTGGCGCGGCGCATCCTCGACCGGATGCCGTGCGTGGAGGTGCGCCTGGTCGGCGAACCCTGGCGGCGGCCCGACAGCCCCCCGCGCCCCACCGAGCCGGGGCACGATTACCCTGTGTGATTCCGCTTCGCCGCGCGGCGGAGTGGCGCGCAGGCCAGGGGCGGGCGCGGGCGGGCGGGAAATGGAGTGCAAGCGTTTGAAAGCCGATTGACACTCTTGCGCGTTGCGGGTACCCTTGCGGAGAAGTGGCTATGCGGATTCGCCCGTCGCCCCCCTCCGGCCAGGCATCCATGCAAGACACTCGCCGCCCCATGGCCTTGAACCACAGCCCACGCCCTATCCTGCTCGAGCGAGCAGACCCACGATGAGCCGACGCGGCTACTGGTTGTCGGAAGACGCCTCCCGGCGGCTCGAGGGGATAGTCGAGCGCATCGAGGAGAAGGCGAGCGTCGCCATCGACCCGTCGGAGTTGGAGGGCGTACACGAGCGGTTGAACGTGCGCGAGGTGCTGGCCGACCTGCCCGAGGGGTTCAGCGAGGACGACTTCGTGGGCGTGGTCAAACTGGCCATGCTCACCGAGTGCGCGACCGACTCCTACGCGGCGGTGTTCTACGAGGGGGCGCGGGACTACAACGCGCCATGGCTGGGGCGGTTCACCGAGCGGACGTGGGTTCCGGACGAGTACACGCACACGGCGCCGTTCAAGTCGATGCTGCTGAGCGTCGGCTTCGAAGAAGCGGAGCTGGACCGCGAGATTCGACAGGTGCTAGACAAGACCTACGTCCACTCCTGCGGCAAGACGCCGGTGGAGTTGACGACGTTCGGGATACTCCAAGAGTTCCTGACCGACCACTGGCACGGGCTGATCGCCAAGATGCTGAAGAACCGGGCGCCGCACGCGGCTTCGCTAGCGACGCGGGTGAAGCGGCGGGAGACGCTCCACTACATCTGGTACAAGGAGATGACCGCCGCGCAGATCGAGGAGAACCCCGAGCTGCTGCACCTGGTGGCTGCAACAGGGGCGTCCTTCAATATGCCGGGGGTCTCCCTCACGCCGGAGTACCAGTTGCGGGCGCTGGAGTGGATGCCGACGATGGGCGCCAACCTCGACCGCAACTCCCGCGAGATTGTCCGCCACCTCTTCGACATCGCGGGCAACACCCAGCGCGCGGGCGAGATGCTGCTTGAGGTCGCGGCGCTCCGAGGCATGACCCTGGGCAAAGTGTCCGCCGAGCGCGCCAAGGCAGTGCTGGACCGCCTCGGCGGACGCGGCTACACGCTGCTGGGCGAGGCGGTGTTGGAGTGCGTAGGCCTGCCGATTCCGGCGGAGATTCAGGCCCGCGCCGACGCGCGCTTGGCCGGCGGCGTGCCGACCATCGGCGCGCTCCAAGAGCGCCTGCGGGGCATGCTGCGCACCTCCATCGCGCGGCGCATTGACCTCAGCTCCCTCTCCAAGGCCTAGCCCGCTCGTGGGCGCGGCCAAGAGGTTCGCCGAGACATTCAAGGACAAGGCGGCGGAGCGCGCCTTCTTGCGCGCCGTCTCGTCCATCGCCGCGGGCAAGTTGACGCTGACGCTGCCCAGCGGGGAGCGGCGCGAGTTCGCGGGCGCCGCGCCGGGGCCGGAGGCGGAACTGCGCGTCCACGCCGACCGCTTCTACGCCAAGGTGCTGATAGGCGGCGAGATCGGCTTCGGCGAGGCGTACCAGGAAGAGCTCTGCGACTCGCCCGACGCGGTGGCGCTCATCAAGCTGGCCGTCGTTAACCGGCGGGCGGTCAACTTCAATAAGGGGCCGCTACGCCTCGTGTCCAAAGTGGCGAACCGCCGCCTCCACCTCGGCAGGCGCAACACCGTCGACCAGGCCAAGCACAACATCCACGCGCACTACGACCTGGGCAACGCCTTCTTCCGCCTGTGGCTGGACGAGACGATGACCTATTCCTCCGCCCTCTACTCTTCTCCCGGCGAGCAGCTGGCCGACGCGCAACGGAACAAGTACCGCGCGCTGTGCGAACTCGCCGACATCCAAGCGTCCGACCACGTGTTGGAGATCGGCAGCGGCTGGGGCGGGTTCGCCGTCTTCGCGGCGCAGGAGTTCGGGTGCAAAGTGCGGAGCATCACTATCTCCGAGGAGCAGCACCGGCTGGCGTCAGAGCGCGTAGCGGAGGCGGGGCTGTCCGACCGGGTGACCATCGCGCTGGAGGACTACCGCGACATCACGGGGCAGTTCGACAAGATCGTGTCCATCGAGATGTTCGAGGCGGTGGGGGCGGAGTACTTCGAGGCGTTCTTCCACGCCTGCGCGCGGGCGCTGGCGCCGAACGGACGCCTGGCGATGCAGGTGATCACGGTGCCGGAGCGCGACTTCCCCGCGCAGCGCGACGGCGTGAACTGGATCCAGAAGTACATCTTCCCCGGGGGCGTGCTGCCGTCGCTGGCGGAGATGGAGCGGACGAGCAACGCGGCGGGGCTCGTGGTTACGTCGGCGACGGACATCGGCGCGCACTACGCGCGGACGCTCCGCGAGTGGCGCGAGCGCTTCTGGGCGGCGATAGACGAGGTGCGCGCGGCGGGGTACGACGAACGCTTCGTCCGCACGTGGGACTACTACCTCGCTCTCTGCGAGGCGGGGTTCGCGACGCGCAACACGGGGGACGTGCAGGTGCTGTTCGAGCGCCCTGGCGCCGCGCCGTAGAGCGCCCTTCCGCCCTCTTCGCAACCTCCGTTCGCCCGCCACGCCTCCGTTCGCCCTGAGGGAACTCGAAGGGCGCGCCCCCTACCCCACTGTCAGCACCAGCTTGCCGCGGACGCGGCGCTCCTCCAGGTAGCGGTGCGCCTCCGCTGCCTGCTCCAACGGCCACGTGCGGTCGATGGGAGTTTGGAGCGTGCCGTCCGCCACTAGGCCGATGACACGTTGGAAGTCCTCGCGGCTCACCCCGCTGGAGCCGGAGCCGAGCACAGTGAGGTTGGTGAACCACAGTTCGGGGATGGTCACTGTCACCTGGCGTTGGCCGCCGGCGACGCCGTAGACGACGATGCGTCCGCCCGGCGCCAGCGCCTTCAGCCCTTTCAAGAAGGTCTCGCCGCCTACGCCGTCGATGATGACCGGCACGCCCTTGCCGTCGGTCAGCCGCTTCGCCTCCTCCACGAAATCGTGCGTTTCGTAGTTGATGGCGTGGTCTACGCCCAGGGTGGCCGCCCACGCCAGCTTCTCGTCGGAGCTGGCTGTGCCGATGACCGTCGCGCCTCGGTGCTTGGCGACCTGGACGTTGGCGATGCCGACGCCGCTGGCGCAGGCTTGGACGAGCACCGTCTCGCCCGGCTGCACGTTGCCCCGGTTGACGACGTTCTGCCACGCGGTGGAGTACATGCCCGATATCGCCGCCGCGCTCTCGAAGGAGAGTTCCGGCGGGATGTGGTAGACGGCGCTGTCGGCGACGGCGGCGTACTCGGCGTAGGTGTGCGCGTAGCCGCGGGTGAGGACGCGGTCGCCGGGGACGAAGCCCTCTACGCCGTCGCCGACGGCCTCGACCACGCCCGCGCACTCGTAGCCCGGGATATGGGGGAGCGATTGGCCGTGCGGCAGCGGGAAGGTTCCGCGCCTGCGTCCCGCCTCGGCGAAGTTCACGCCTACGGCGGCGATGGCGATGAGCACCTCCCCGGGCGCCGCCTCCGGTTTGGGCGCGTCTACTAGGTGGAGCGCCTCGGGCGGGCCGGGCGCGTCGAACTGCATTGCCTTCACTGCTTGCCTCTCCTCGGATGGTGTCGCGCCCCATTGTCGCCCGGCGCGGCGCCGGGCGCTAGGGCGCGCCTCAGGTACACTCCGCTACAACCCTGTCCGCACTAGGAGACCGCTTATGACGACCCCCGCCCCGACCCCGACTTCCGGCCCGTGGAATCCCTTGATGCCCCGCTTCGGCGAGCTGACGCGCGACGTGCTGTTCGGCGACGTGTGGGAGCGGCCGGGCCTCTCCAAGCGCGACCGCAGCCTCATCACCGTGGCGGCGCTTACGGTGCTCTACCGCACCGACCAGCTGCGCGGCCACGTCCTGCGCGCCATCGACAACGGCGTGACGCAGGAGGAACTGGCCGAGGTGTTCCAGCACATGGCCTTCTACGGCGGCTGGCCCGTGGCGGTCAACGCCTACTCCACGGCCAACCAGGCGCTGGGGCTGAACGCCTAGCCGAGGGGCGAGTAGACCATCCGCGCCGAGCGGCGGGCCGGCGGCTCCGCCAGCAGGCCGGCGGACGCGGCGGCGTACTTCTTGAAGTGGGCCGTCTCGCGGTGCGCGTCTAGGTCCGCCTCCTCGCGGTACACCTCGTACAGGTAGAAGCGGTCGGCGTCCTCGCCATCCTGCGATACGTCGAAGTGGAGGCAGCCGGGCTCCTGGTTGGAGGCGGCGGCGTTCTCGCTGATCGCGGCGACGAACGCCTCCCGCCCCTCCGGCTTCACGCGGATATCGACCAACAGTACGAACATAGGCTTCCTCGCAGGCAAGAGATAGCGCGAGTCTAGCCCATAGCCGCCTATCATAGAGGGCAGGTTATGGACGCCTACCGCCGCACCAAGATCGTCGCCACCTGGGGCCCTGCGCTCGCGGACGAGCCGCGGCTGCGCGGGGCAGTGCGCGCGGGCGTCAACGTCTTCCGCCTCAACTCCGCCCACGCAACCCACGAGGAGTTGGCCGAGGCCATCCCCGCCATCCGCAAGGCCGCCGACGAGGAGGGCCAGGCGGTCGCGCTGCTCCAGGACATCCAAGGCCCGCGCATGCGCACGGGCGAGCTGGCCGGCGGCGAGGTCGCCCTCGAGCAGGACGCGCTCGTCGTCGTCGCAGGCGACGCGGAGGCGAGCGGCGAGGGGCTGGTCGCCGTGCCGCACCCCGGCTTCGCCGCCGACCTGCGCGTGGGCGAGCGCATCCTCATCGCGGACGGGACGATGGTGCTGCGCGTGGAGTCGCAAGGCGCGGAGCGCGTGAGGGCGCGCGTCATCCAGGGCGGACGCCTGGGCGCCCACAAGGGCGTCAACCTGCCTGACAGCGCCATCTCCATCCCGCCGCTCACCGACAAGGACCGCGAGGACATGGCCTTCGGCGTCCAGCAGGGAGTGGACTACGTTGCTCTGAGCTTCGTGCGCCGCCGCGACGACCTGCTGGAGTGCAGGCGGCTGCTCCACAGCCTGGGCGGGCGCTCCCCCATCATCGCCAAGATCGAGCACCCCGAAGCGCTGACCGACCTGGACGGCGTCCTGACCGCCAGCGACGGGGTGATGGTGGCGCGCGGCGACCTTGGCGTGGAGCTGTCGCCTGAGCGGGTGCCTATGGCGCAGAAGCACATCATCCGGCGCGCCGTCGAGATGGGCGTGCCCGTCATCACCGCGACGCAGATGCTCGAATCGATGATTTCGCGCCCCGTCCCTACCCGCGCCGAGGCGTCCGACGTGGCCAACGCGATTCTCGACGGCACGGACGCGCTGATGCTGTCGGCGGAAACGGCGGTGGGCGGCTACCCCATCCACGCGGTGGAGACTATGGCGCGCATCGCCGTGGAGACGGAGGCGAACTCCGAGCCCGCGCGCTTCTCCTACCCCACCAACGAACAGGGCCACCTGATGGCCGCCCACGCCATCGCTTTGGCGGACGACTTGAAGGTGGACGCCCTGCTAGTGTTCACCAGGTCGGGACACTCGGCGGGCCTGGTGTCGCACCAGCGCCCTCGCGCGCCCATCTTCGCGATGACGACCGACGCTGTGGTGCGCCGACGCTTGGCGCTCATCTATGGCGTAACGCCCGTCCTGGCGGACATAGCGGAGGGCGATTCGGCGGTGATGGTCGAATACGGCTTGCAGACGCTACTGCGCCGGGGTCTCGTAGAGGACGGCGCCCGCGTGCTTGTGCTTGGCTCCTCGCCCGCCCTGGGCCGCGGCCTCACGAACCTCATCACCGTCCGCACCGTCTCCCGCGCCGGGCTGTAAGCGGGGGCCCGGCACCGGCGTTGACAGCGGCGCGTCCAACGGCTAATACACACCCAACACTCCTGGGGAGGCGAACCATGGCGGTCGGCGACATGATTGCGGAGACCATCCGGCTGACGGGCCACGGCGGCCTGTCCATTCGCGCCTATGTGGCGCGGCCTCCCGGGGCGGGCCCCTTCCCCGGCGTGCTCATCGCGCACCACATGCCAGGTTGGGACGAGGAGAGCTTCGAGACGGCGCGGCGATTCGCGCATCACGGCTACGCGGCTATCTGTCCCAACGTCCAGGAGCGCATCCCCGACCTTCCCCGCGCCGAGCGCATGCAGCACGTGCGGGGGCAGGGCGGCCTGAACGACGAGGAGATGCTGGGCGACCTCCAGGCCGGGCTCGACTACTTGCGCTCCGGCAGCGGCGGTTTCGAGGTTGGGCGCGTCGGCGTCATCGGCTTCTGCTCCGGCGGGCGCGTCGCCTACATGGCCGCCGCGCGCCTCGAGGTGGACGCGGCGGTGGACTGCTGGGGCGGGAACGTCATCGCCCCGCCTGAGCGCATCTCCGCCAATCAGCCCGTCTCCGTCATCGACATGACGCCCGACATCGGCTGCCCCGTCCTCGGCATCTTCGGCAACGACGACGCCGATCCGGACGTAGCGCAGGTGAACGCGACGGAGGAGGCGCTGCGCCAGCACGGCAAGGAGTACGAGTTCCACCGCTACGACGGCGCGGGCCACGCCTTCTTTAGTTGGGAGCGCCCCGCCTACCGCGCCGAGCAGGCGGCGGACGCCTGGCAGAAGGTGTGGGCGTTCTACGAGCGCTGCCTGAGCGGCGCGAAGACGGCCGCCGCCGGGTAGCGATGAGCGGCGCGGAGCAGACCACCGCGTCCAAGGCCGTCGTCAGGCGGCTGTGGGACGAGGTCTTCAACATGGGCAAGTTGGAGACGGCAGAGGAGTTGCTCGCCGCCGATTGCGTCGACCACAACCCCTACGGCGAGGCGGCAGGCGCGGCGGAGACGGTCAAGCACTGGTTCGCCCCGCTGCGGGCCGCCCTCCCCGATGCAGCGGACGCCTTCCCCGACCTCCACTCCACCTTCGACGCCATCATCGCGGAGGGAGACCGCGTGGTGGTGCGCGGCTCCGAGCGCGGCACGCACCACCATGCCTACCGGGGCGCGCCGTCCACGGGACGCTACTACCGCCTCGACGTGCTCAATATCTTCCGCGTGGCGGACGGGCGCATCGTAGAGCGCTGGGGCGCAGCGGACACCCTCGGCTTCGCCAAGCGCGTGCTGCTGGGGGAGGAGTAGGCGCGGCCGCGCCTCCGGCGCGAGCGTTTGTGAGGGCGGTCGGCCGGTCGCCCCTACGGGACTGGGCGCCCCGCCCCCAAGAGATAAGAAAAAGATTTTTGTGGGGGATACCCCCACACCCCCAGCCGAGGGGCTAGCCGCCCTCGGCACTCCCTGTGTGAAGAGACGCGGGCTTTAGATTCCTCGCTCAGCTCGGAATGACAGGGGATAGGGGCGGGGGGGGGGGGGGGGGGGGGGGGGGGGGGGGGGGGGGGGGGGGGCCTGTGGCTGACGGGCGAGCGGTCGCCCTTATGCGGGCGCGGCGGGCGTCCCTACGGGATAGGCGCCGTCTCCTCCGGCGGCGCCATCAGCGACCATGCCTCTTGCAGGTCGGCTTGGAGTTGCGCCTTGCGCTCGGGCCAGTCCTGCTTCAACTCGCCGATGCTGCGCTTGAAGGAGTCCATAAACCTGCCCTCGAACGCCTTGGCGTTCCACGGGCAGACACGCAGGCAGATGGCGCAAGCGTAGTGGCTGGAGAAGTAGGGCGTGCACTTCTCCGTGTCCACTACCCACTTCATCACGCCGCGCACCTCCTGCTTCTCGTGGCTGATGGCGTCGCCGGGGCAGTAGGTCACGCACATCCGGCACTTGGAGCAGAAGTCGTCGATGCCGTCGTCGCGCTTCGCGTCCGCCTCCATCTCTAGGTCGGTCGTGACGACGGCGAGGCGGAAGGAGCAGCCCATCTCGCGGTTGATGAGCGAGCCATGCTTGCCCAGCTCGCCGATCCCGGCGGCCTGAGCCAGCGGGATCATCGCCACGTCTTCTTGACGGACGGTGTGCGCGCGGGCGGGGTAGCCGCGCTCCCGGAGCAAACGGGCGAGCTCGACGGCGATGCTGCTGCACCGGTCGTAGATGCGCAGGTACTCGGCGTTCGACTCGATGCGCGGAACCTGGAGTACTTCGTCCAGGTCCATCGCGCAGGCGATCACGACGGCGAACCTGTGGGGAAGGTCGTGGCCTTTGTAGACGTACTTGGGGTCGAGCGGCGTGACGCCCACCAGGTCGGCGCCCAACTCCACGCCCATCTCCTTGACGGCGGCGGACGCGGCGGCGGGGTTGGCGTAGGGCGCCGCGTTGGGGGCAGGCTCGCCGTCCTGGAGCGCGACGCGGGCGCTCATCCGAAAGCCGAAGTCGAGTTCGTCCCAGTTGCGCTCGTGGCGCATCTTGTAGCCGAAGTAGTTGTTCGCGGCGCCGGGGCTCAGATAGGCGAGCTCCTCACCGCTCCATTCGGGAACGCTTGGGTGCGGCATAGCCATCCCCTTCCCTGCTCGGTTGCGCGGATTGTACTCCCGAGAGCAAGCGCCCGCCGCGGCGCCCTCTCCGTTCGGCTCACGATTCCCCTCAGGGCGAACGGGGATGGGCGCGCCCCCAATTAGCAACGCCGCGCTCGACACGCTATCCTCTCGCCACTACCCACTCCGGGAGGCATCGCATGGCCACCGAAACGCACTGGCGCTCCATCTGGGTGGAGCTGGCGGGCAGCACCATCCGCGTCGTCAAAGGCAAGCGCTACGACACGCGCGTCATCGAGGCGGGGTCGGGCGATCCGCTCGTCCTTGTGCACGGCATCGGGGGCTACGCCGAGGCCTACGCGCGCAACGTGATCAACCTGGCGAAGGACTTCCACGTCTACGCCATCGACGCGCTGTACCACGGCTTCTCGACCAAGGAGCCGTTCGACCCGGAGGAGACGACGCTGCGCCAGGCCGAAGCAATTGTCGACCTGCTGGACGCGGAGGGACACGAGCGGGCGCACATCAAGGGCGAGTCGATGGGCGCGAACATTGCCTTCGAGTTCGGCCTGCGCTTCCCTGAGCGCGCCCACAAGCTAGTGCTGGACACGGGCGCCTACTTCATCAAGTTCGACCGCGAGTTCGAGGAGCGCCCCGGCGGAGGCAGCGCCCTGGCCGACCTCTCCCGCGAGGCCATCGTGAATCCCAGCAAGGAGACGGTGCGCAAGCGCCTCGAGTGGCTGGTGGCCAATCCCGATCGCATCACCGACGAGATGGTGGACTTGCGCTTGAAGTACTACACCGACCCGGCGATCAACGCCTCCATGCGGCGCGTGAACGGCATCGACGGCCCGCGCCAGCGCAACCCCCGCTACGTCGAGGCCGACTGCGCCCGCCTCACCGTTCCCTCAATGGTGTTCTGGACGGAGCACAATCCCGGCAGCGGGCCGGACGTGGGCGAGCACTTCGCCAGCCTCATCCCGGGCGCGGAGTACTACTGCATGGCGGACGCCGCCCACTGGCCGATGTGGGAGCACCCCGGCGAGCACGACGCGGTCATCACGGCCTTCCTGAAGAAGTAGACCGGCGGCGCAGAATACGGAGGCGAACCTATGGCGGTGCGATTGATCGTTACGTTGGAGGCGTTCCCCGGCAAGCGGGAGGAGATGCTGGCGGCCTACGCCAAACGCTGCCCGAGCGTGCGCGCCGAGCCGGGCTGCATCGAGTTCCGCATGTCCCAGGACATCGAGAACCCCGACCGGTTCGTGCTCATCGAGGGATGGGAGAGCGAGGAGGCGCTGGCCGTCCACGGCGCGCTGCCGCCCGACCCCAACGCAGCGGACGTGCGCACGCTCCGCAAACACCTCGGCGGCGAGCGCTACGAGTACGAGCCGAAGTCCTAGGCGGGGACGCGCTCGAGCTTGACCACCTTGAACTGGCGCTCGAAGCGCATCGGCTTCCCGCAACCGCCGAACGGCGCGTCGCCGTCGTGAACCAGGTCGGCCACGTACGCGCCCATATCGCCCTCCGGCGAGCGGAAGTCGATGCGCACACGCGCGTCCTCCACCGCGTCCAGCCACGCGGGCTCGGCGTACCGGACGCCGCCCGCCTCGGTCGCGCCGCGTTTGGCGTAGTCCAGCCACCGCCACCCCTCTCGCAGGAAGACCTCGCGGTCGACCACCTGCTCAAGGCGTCCGAGTCCCGCCCAGCCGCGGAAGTGGCGCGCTAAGCCTTTCGGCTCTCCCGTCCGCCGGACGATCGCGTCCAACGTCCCCTCGCCGGCGTGCGCCCAGTAGCGCCCGTCGGGGTAGTCGAGTAGCGTGGGCGCGAAGCGGTGGCCGCCCGTGTGACTGGTGCGCCAGACGCGCAGATGCTCGCCCGCGTGCTCGTCGCGCAGCCGCCGGTAGACGGGGTAGCCGAACGCGCCGCAACAGGCGTCGCGGACACCGTGGGTGCACACGAACAGTTCGCGCACGCTGTCCGAACGCTGCCGGTACGCGCCGAACCGCGCCGCCGCCTCACGTCCCTGCAACACGGCCTCCAGCACCGCCCCTAACCTATCCGCCGGGGCGAGGTAGTGATGCTTCTCGAACCGCGAGAACAACCCTTCCGGACGGCTGAACACGAACAGGTGGCGCAACCCTCCGCGCGAATAGTCCGTGTCGGGCGCCGCCCCCAGCGCCGTCGCGTCGGCGCCCTGCTCGTTTGCCTGCGCCAACACGCCCGCCAGTTCGCCCGGCACGCCTCGCGACCGCATGAAGTCGAACTCCCACGGAAACGGCGCCTCCACAAACACCTGATGCACAGGCGTGCGCGCCTGGCCGATCGGGTCGTCGCCGGAGGCTTGGGAGAAGAGAGAGCAACGCTGTTCGGTGTTGAACGGCGCGGCTTGCTGCGTAATGGTTTGCGTGTCGTCCATATCCGGCGTTCCTCCGGCGTGCGCGGCGCACGGGGGGAGCATACACGACCCCAACAGGCCTGCGAGAGGGATTCAAGTGTGCGCGGAGGCATGGTTGACGGCTCAATCGCCGTTCTGCTAAAGTCTCTTGAACGCGGTCAGCAGCAAGTGTTGCCGTAGGCTTTGTGGAGGGAATTATGAGACGGATCCTATCGTTGCTGGCGATAGCAGCGGCATTTGCGCTGACTTTGGCGGCGTGCGGCGGGGAGGACCCGACGCCGACGCCGCGGCCCACGGCCACACCGACGGCCGCCGACACGATGACGCCGGAGAACACGCCGACGCCGACGCCCGGCGACGCGATGC
>JAGWBE010000028.1:16584-28054 GCA_021296055.1 Dehalococcoidia bacterium
TGGACTTCATCCTTCGCAACCGGCAGGAGTACGACGCGGACGGGGTGGAGAGTCCGGGGATGATCTTCCGGTTGAACGAAGACCACGTGCCGCTGTGGGACACGGCGGAGCAGCTGGGGTTGACGCCGCAGCAGGCGGTGGCGCAGAACATGAACTTCACGGGCGGGCTGACGGTTGACCCGCGTCCGCAGAACCTGTGGATGTCCTTCCCGGCGGCGTGCATGAACTGGTACACGCTGGATCCGGAGATCCGCTCGATCCACGACTTCGTGGGCAAGCGGGTGTACATGGGGCAGCCGGGGAACACGGTGTTCCCGGTGGCGGTGATCTTGACGGAGGCGGCGGGCATCCGCGGCCAGTTTGAGGAGGTCATCGGCGGCGCCAAGCCGGGGCAGGACTACCTGCAAGACCGCGACGTGGACGTATCGGGGTCGGGCATCATCTTCGCGGGCCACCCGCTTGGTTCGGCCACCTCGCAGTACAACCAGATCGCGCAGCTCACCGGTTCGCTGTTCCAGGTCGACTCCGACTTGGCGGTGATTCAGCAGGCGCAAGAGGACAACCCGGTGTGGGTTGAGAACGGGTTGCTGCCGGCGGTGAAGCTGTACAAGGGCGACTTGAGCCGTGCGGCGAACGTGGACTACGACATGGTGCGGGCTGAAGAGGAGTGGTGCACCGGGTCGATCACGGTGAACTTCCAGACGAGCCCCGCCTCCAGCGAGGCGGCGATGTACCACATCGGGCGCTCGATCGCGGAGAACCTCGACCTGGCGGACGACTACTTCCCGTTTATCTCGTTGACGTGGAAGGAGCGCCTGGCGCACACGTGGAACCCGCAGTCGTCGTTCCACCCGGGCATCCGCCGCGCGTGGGACGAGGGCATCCGCGAGTGGGAGGCGGCGTTCGACCGCGACGCCTTCATCCGCGACTACGAGGCCAACCGGTAGCCTCGAACCGATAGGACGGCAAGAGAGGGCCGGCAGTTGGACTGCCGGCCCTCTTTCTTGCTCGTGTGTGTCCGCGCCGCGCGGGTTAGGCGCGCGCTACTCCTCCTCGTCGTACTCGTAGCGCTCCATGCCCAACATCTCGCGGAGCGGCTCCCGCTGCTCAGCCGGGCGGGCGCGAAGCCGCTCCCAATGCGCCTCCAGCGCCTCTTGGCTCGCCCACTTCTCCAGCAGCATGAACGAGTCCGGGTCTTCGATGTCTTGGAAGAAGGAGAACTGGACGCACCCCTGCTCTTCGCGGACTTCCTTGGCGCGCGCCGCCGACTGCGCCATCATCTGCTCCCGCTTCTCCGGCAGCGCGCGCATCGCTACGACTAGGCGAATCCCCATGGTTTACCTCCTTGGTCCGGCGCTCGGCGAGCGCCGGGCGCGGTTCGATCCAAGCAGCAGGTTAGCGCAAAAAGAGAGTAGGCGAGAGGAGCAGGGGCGGCGCTCTAGCGAGGCGAGTGGACGGGCAGGTCGAAGAACAGCGCCTCGTGCCCGGCGCCCGTGTCGTAGTTCACGAGCGACCCCACGCCGCCGCCCTTGGGGGCGTAGCGCATAGAGCGGCGGAAGTAGTCCATCAGGGCGTCGGGGATGGCCTGGTAGGCGCGCGTCAGCAACTTCTCGCCGCCGGGCAAGCGCAAGACGGCCAGCGTCTCGCCTTCCGCCGCCTCAGGCGAGCGGAGCGCGAAGACGATGGCATGGCCCTCGGGCGCGGCCTCCGTCCATAGCGTTGCGCCGCCCGCGCCGCCATCCGTTCGCGGGCGCGCTTCCATCGCGCCGAGCGTCGGGACGATGATGGTGAATCCGCGGCTCCAAGACGTGCGGGGCGCGCCTGGCGGACGCCAGCGGCGCACCATGTTGCCGCCGGAGTGCGGAGGAGTCGGCCCCGCCTCGTCGTGCAGGGTGAGCAGTCCGCACGCGTCGGGGCGGATGGTGAGGCGCCACCACGCGCCCGCGGGCTTGGCGGCCAGCCATGCGTTCTCGCCGTCCGTTCCGAGCGACCACACCGCCGAGCGGTAGTCGTCCGGGCCGCCGACGCCGAACCTGGCGGTCGTCTCCATCGCCGGGCTACGCCCCTGCCCTGCCTGCGGCGGGCAGGAGTTCGGCCATCTCAGTCAGGAGCTCTTCGAGGGACATGACACGCCCGAAGAACATGTCGATGGTCTTGAGCGAGGCGTCCTGCATCGCGTCGTCGAAGGTGGCGTTGCAGTCGCTGGGGAAGGCGACGTTGTAGTCGCGGAAGAAGGCCGAGCGCGCCGTGGACTCGCAGCAGACGTTGGTCGCCGTCCCGGCGATGATGAGCGTGTCCACGCCGCTGTTGCGCAGGATAGCGTCCAGGTCGGTCTCGAAGAAGGCGTCGTACTTGTGCTTCACCACGCGGTGCTCGTGCGGCAGGGGCTGCGGCATATCGGGGTAGAGGCGGAAAGAGGCGTCGTCCTTCCACAGCACGTTGTCGTCGCGGATGGGCGGGAATTTCCGCAGAAGTATCCCGCCGTAGGGCGCGCTGTGGTCGGACTGCGTCCAGACGACGGGCATCCCGTGCTCGCGGGCAAAGGCGATAAGCCGCTCCATGCGCGGGATCATCTCGCGCGCGCCGGGGCTCTGGTAGACGCCCTCTTCGTGGACGAAGGCGTTCTGCATGTCGATGACAATCAACGCCGTGCTCTCCGGGCGGACGGTGAAGAACTCTTTGCCGAAGAGGATACTCTGCGTCATACCGGCGCCTCCTGGGGGCAACGCCCGCATCCTAGTGGAAACGGGGCGCCTGCGCATCCTTCCTCCGTTCACGCCGAGGGAATTCGAAAGGATCCCGCCCCACTTGCGCGAAGGGCGCGCAAGGCGTAAATCACTATAGACGGGAAGCGCCACCGAACGGACGCCTCTCGCGAAAGGGGGCAAGCCCATGCCGGTCATCACCGTTACGGGTCTCGTTGGCAGCGGCAACCGCGAGTTGGCCGCCGGGTTGGCGGACGCGCTCGGCCTGGAGTTCGTGGACAGGCGGATCATCAGCGAAGCGGCGGGGCGCGTGGGCGCCTCGGTGGAGGCGGTGGAGCGCCAGGTCGAGCACGGCGCGCAAGGGCCGATGGCGCGGCGGCTCGTCGGGCTGTTCGAACGCATCGCCGCAAGGGGCAACCCGTCGTCAGGGTTCAGCCGGGAACTGTTCGGCGAGTACCGCCACGTTCCGGACGCGGAGGCGACGGGCGTTCGGGACAGCGACTTGGTGCAGACGCTGTCGGAGGTGATGCGCGAGGCGGCGAGCGGCGGCGACGTGGTCGTGGTCGGGCGCGGGGCGAACATGGTGTTGGCCGATTGGCCAGGCGCCATGCACTTGGGCTTGGCGGCGGGATCCCAACGCCGCGTGGAGCGCATCCAGGAGCGCGACCGGGTGAGCGCGGCGGAGGCCATGGCCTACGTGACGGAGAACGACGCGGGCTTGACCAGGTTCTACCGCCGCTTCTTCAACGCGGAGGTTCTGGAGCCGAGCCGGTTGCACGCCGTGCTGAACACCGAGTTGATGGACGTGAGCAGCGCGGTCGAGGCGGCGGCGCGGGTCGTAGAGGCGGCGCAAGGCGCGCAGGGGAGATAAAGAGGAGCCTGCGCTGCTTCAAGCGCCGTCTCTCGATACGTGAACGCCCCCTGCCGGTGCGGCAGGGGGCGTGTTGGGCGGGAGGCTGCGGGCCGCGCACAGGCGGCGCTAGAAGGGGTTAGTAGAAGTTGGGGTGGGTCGAGGCGATGACCGAGAGTTCGATGTCGCGGATGGCCTGAGTCATCGTCTGCCCGATGAGGTCCATCTTGCGGACTTGGTCGACGCGCTCGGAGGCTCGCTCGAGTTCCTGCCTGGAGAGGAGGCGCTGGAGGATGCCGCAGGCGTGAGAGAGGCTGATGATGACCACGTCGCGCGGGTCGGGCAGGTTGTCGCTGAGAAGCACTTCCATAATGCGGAGCTTCACTTCGCGCTCCGCCTCTCCCTGCACGGTGGGGTAGCGGCGCGTGCGGAAGACCCAAAGGAACCGACCCTCTTGGGATTCGATGATGCCTCGGGAGATCAGGCTCTCCAGGGCGTCCTCACGGATGGCCTCGCCGCGGTTGGCCGTGCGCTCGACCCAGAAGCGGGCGTCGCGGTTCGGCTGCTCGCGGGCGGCGGCGATGTCGGCCAGCGTGGGGTCCAGGAGCTTGTCGCCCACGGGCGTGGCGTCGAGCAGAATGAGGTTCTGCAGGTCGGTGTCGATGCGGTTCTCCAGGGCCAGGTCCATCAGGACGCCGCCGGCGAGAGCGTAGTTGAGGGACGAATAGGGGACGTGGACGAAGGTGCCGTCCTCGTCGTCGAGCAGGAGCAGAATGAGCTCCTCGGCGAATCTGAGCATGATGGCTGCACCTCCCGCTAGGCCTCTCGGCGGCCTGCTCATCGTAGCTGTGATAATCTGTAGCATAGCCTACGGCTTGGAGCGCCGCAACGCCCGGATGATTTAGTTTGAGATTCGGGTCGGCGAGGGGCGCGAACCGATGTCGGGTAGGGTAGACTTGCCGCGAGGGACGCGCTGAGGCAGTCCTGGGCGGAACAGCAGAGGACGCGCCCCTATACACCCGGCGCGGCGCATCGCCTATAATGCATCCGCCCTGGGCGCTTAGGGCAAGCGGACTATAAGAGAGTAGGGAGGCAGTACATGGATCTCGCTGTCACACAAGAGCAGGGCGGCATCGTAGTGATCGGAGCGCCCGAGCGCGTCGACGGCACCAACGCCCGCGACTTTCAGAGCGCGCTGGAAGGCGCAATCGCCGACAACACCCGGGCCGCCGTCCTCGACATGAGCGGCCTCGCCTACATCAGCAGCGCCGGCCTGCGCGCCATTCTGCTGATCGCCAAGTCGCTCCAGGGGCGCGACGGCTCGCTATCCGTCTGCTCCCTGACCGACTCGGTGAAGGAGGTCTTCGAGATTAGCGGGTTCGACAACGTCATCCCTGTGCGCGCTTCCAGGGAAGACGCCATCGCCGCCCTCAACTAGTCGGCGCGCGCACGCACGGCGGGGCTCCGCGCCTAGGCGGACGCCCCGCGTAGATTCTGAGGTGAAGCGAAGGCATGGCAACGGCGGGACGGCCCTATAAGATTCTAGTCGTGGACGATGAGCTCGACGTTGAGCCTCTTGTCCTCCAGCGCTTCCGGCGTGACATCCGAGCGGGCGACTACCAGTTCATCTTCGCCCACAATGGCGTCGAGGCCCTCGAGGTCTTGAACACCAGCGAAGACCGTATCGACATGGTGGTGTCGGACATCAACATGCCCCAGATGGACGGCCTCACGCTGTTGGAGCAGATCCCCAAGGTGGACCCCAACATCCGCTCCGTCATCGTCTCCGCCTACGGCGACATGGGCAACATCCGCACCGCGATGAACCGCGGCGCTTTCGACTTCGTCACCAAGCCCATCGACTTCGAAGACCTGAAGGTCACCATCGACAGGACGCTGCGCCATTTGGAAGAGTGGCGGGCTGCGCTGTCCGCCCGCGACAACCTCGTCGCCCTCCAGAACGAGTTAAACGTCGCCCACGACATGCAGCAGTCCATTCTCCCGACCGTCTTCCCCAACGACTCCCGCTACCACCTGCACGCGACAATGGCCCCGGCGCGCAACGTGGGCGGCGACTTCTACGACGTGATCCGCCTCGCCAACGACCGCGTCGGCCTCGCCATCGCCGACGTCTCCGACAAGGGCGTGCCGGCTGCGCTCTTCATGATGTCCAGCCGGACGCTGCTCAAGGGGACGGCTATCGGCGCCGAAGACCCGGGCGAAGTGCTGACGGAGGTGAACAGCCTGCTGAGCGAGGACAACGATTCGGCCATGTTCGTGACCCTCCTCTACGCATACTACGACCCGGTCGACGGCTCGTTGGTCTACGCCAACGGGGGCCACAACTCGCCGCTCGTCGTGAGAGCCGACGGCGGCGTGGAGTTCCTCCCGTACACCAAGGGCATCGCCTTGGGCGTGGCGCCCGTCTTCACGTACAAGTCCGACTCCTTCAAAATCGACCCGGGCGACACCATCATCCTCTACACCGACGGAGTGAGCGAGGCGATGAACGAGGGCGGGGAGGAGTTCGGGACGAAGCGGATGGAGGACGTGTTCGCGGGCAAGCCGCCGATGAGTTCGGAGGAAGCGACCACCATGCTGTGCGACGCGCTGCGCGAGTTCGTCGGCGAGACGACTCAATCGGACGACATCACCTGTCTCACGCTGTACCGGCCGAGGTCGGCGTCGTGAGCGCACATCTGCTGCATCTCGAGACAGCCGCCACGCTAGAGACCGTAGAGGACATCCTCACGGCGATGGATGGGTTCGCAGAGCAACAGAACTGGCCCCCAAAACTGGCCTTCACCGCGCGCCTGGTCGTGGAGGAGTTGGCGATGAACGTGGCGAGCTACGGCAGCGACGACCCCGCCAAGCCGCCCGACATCGAGATCACCGTTGATTCAGAACCAGACTTCTTGCGCATCGACATCAAGGACACGGGGCGCCCCTTCGACCCGAAAGATGCCCCGGACCCTGACATCAACGCCTCCATCGAAGACCGCCGCATCGGCGGTCTCGGCCACTACTTCGTCGACGAGATGACAGACGAGATGGTGTATCGCCGAGAGGACGACAAGAACCACATCACCCTGACCATCTACAGGATATGACCCTGCAGGACAGTCTCACGAAGATTGCCAGGCAGTCACCGACGGCGGGAGTGGCGGGCACCTTGTCCGTCGCCGTTCTTCTCACCGCCGCCTTCGCCCTCTTCTCTTGCGCAAACGACGCGCCAGGCTCAACGCCGACGCCCACCTCCGCCCCGAACGGAGGCGGACAGCCCAACGGCACGACCGAGCCTCCCGGCGTCACCGACGACCGCATCCTCTTCGGCCAATCAGCGGCTTTCACCGGCCCGGCGGCGGAGTTGGGCCAGAACATGCGGCTGGGCATCGAGGCCGCCTTCAACGAGGCGAACGAGCGCGGGGGCGTCCATGGCCGCCGCCTCGAGCTGACTTCCCTCGACGACGCCTACGAGCCGGAGGCGGCCATCGCCAACACGGCGGCGCTGTTGGAACAGGAGCAGGTGTTCGCCCTCATCGGCGCGGTGGGCACGCCCACCTCGCGCTCCGCCCTTCCCGTCGCCACGGCGACAGGAAGCCCGTACATCGCCCCCTTCACCGGCGCGGGCTTCCTGCGCGATTCGGAGTTGGGCAACGTAATCAACCTGCGCGCCTCCTATGCGCAGGAGACGGAGGAGATGGTCGAGCGGCTGACGACCGACCTGGGAATCGACCGCATCGCCGTGATGTACCAGGACGACTCCTACGGACGCGCGGGCTACAGCGGCGCAGTGGCGGCGGTGGAGCGCAGGGGGATGGAGTTGGCCGGCGTGGGCGTCTACACGCGAAACACGACGGCGGTGAAGACGGGCATACTCGACCTGCGCGAAGGCAGCCCGGACGCGGTGATAGTTATCGGCGCCTACCGGCCCGTGGCGGCCTTGGTGGCGTGGTCGCGCTACACCGGTTGGGATCCCATCTTCATGACCGTCTCGTTCGTCGGCAGCAACGCGCTGGTGGACGAGCTCGGCGCCGACGGGGCGGGCGTGTACGTCACGCAGGTAGTCCCCTTCCCCACCGACGCCTCCGTGCCCGTCGTCGCGGCCTACCACGAGGCGCTCGCGGCCTACGCTCCCGACGTGTCGCCGGGGTTCGTCTCCCTGGAGGGCTACCTCGCGGGCCGTCTCGCCGCGGCCGGGCTGGAGCTGTGCGGGCGGGAGTTGGACAGAGACTGCTTCTTGAAGAGCACCTTCGGCGCGGGGGCAATCAGCCTGGATGGGTTCGAGTTGGAGTACGGAGCCAGGGATAACCAGGGCTCGGACGCGGTATTCTTGACGGCGATAAGCCGCGACGGCGAGTACGTGGCGACGGAGAAGCTCCAGGGTGCTCTCGATGAGTAACCGGTTGCAACGCCTGCTGCAGGCGCGCTACCGCATCTCCACGCAGCTATACGCGGCGATTGGCGGCGCGGTGGCGCTGACTATCGCGGCCAGTCTGGTTGGCTGGCTCTCCTTCAGCAGCGTGGGGAACGCGCAGCAGCGCGTGAACACGAGCAGCCTGGAGACGACGGCGGCCTTCGAAGTAGCGAAACACAGCAGCACGCTGGAAACCGCCGCGCCGCAGCTGACGGCGGCGGCGAATCAGGCCGAGGTGGATCAGGTCACCGCCGACATCGAGCAGGCGCGGGCCGACCTCGAGAAGCAGCTGGCGCTTCTAGAAGAGACGGCGGACGAGGCGGGAGGCGAGCGGATTCAGCGCATCCGGGGCCACGCCGAGCGGCTGATCTCCAACATCGAAGCGATAAACGGGGAGGTGGCCCATGCCTTCGTGCTGGCGGAGCGGCGCGAGGTGATGCGCAACGAGTTGGCGACCCTGCGGGCGCGCTTGGACAACACGCTTGTTCCGGCCATCGACGACCAGCTCTTCTACACCATCACCGGGTATCGCATCCTGGGATTCCCTCCCGCGCCGGAGTGGCAGCACTTCTCCGAGACGGAAGTCGCGCGCTTCCGCCACCTGGCCGACCTGCAAGCGAACGCCAACATCGCCACGCAGCTCATGGCGAGCGCCTTCACCCTGTCCGACTCCTCCACCGTCGAGCCGCTGCGGGAGCGGTTCGAAGCCGCTCAAGGGCGCGTCAACCGCAGCTTGTCCGCTCTCCCGGACTCCATCACCCGGGCCATCCTGGTGGAGATCTTCGCCGAACTCTTCAACCTCGGCCTGGCCGAGGGCACCGGCTTGGACCTGATCACCGAAGGCCTGCAACTGGCGGAGAGGCAGACCGCCCTGCTCGGCCTCAACGGCGCCATCGTCGAAGAGCTCAGGGGGGAGGCGGGCGGCTTGGTGAGCGCCGCGGAGGCGCGCACGCAACAGGCGACGGACGCCTCGGCGCAGGCCATCGCTAGGGGCCGCCTCCTGCTGCTGGCCATCAGCATCGCAAGCGTCATCGGCGCCGTCCTCATCGCGTGGCTGTTCGTCGGCCGCTCGCTGCTGCGCCGCCTCCAGATGCTCTCCGTCTGGATGCGCCGCATGGCGGGCGGCGAGCTGGAGATCCAAGCGGAGATCGGGGGCCGCGACGAGGTGGCGGAGATGGGAGCGGCGCTGGAGGTGTTCCGCCGGCGCTCCCTGGAGGCGCAGCGATTGGACATGGTGGAGCGGCTCGCGGGCGAACTCCAGGGCAAGAACGACGAGTTGGAGAAGGTGCTCGGAGACCTCCAGCGCGCCCAGAACCAGATTGTCATGCGCGAGAAGCTGGCCGAGCTCGGTCAGTTGACCGCGGGCGTCGCCCATGAGATCAAGAACCCCTTGAACTTCGTCATGAACTTCTCTCAGGTATCCAAGGAGCTCCTGGAAGAGCTGCAAGAGACCATCGCCGAAGGAGAGGAGGGGGAGGCGCTGACCGCCGACCAACGCTCCCTCGTCGAAGAGATATCGCAAGATCTGTCCGGGAACCTGGAGCGCATCCGCACGCACGGCAACCGCGCCAACCGCATCGTCCAAGACATGCTGGCGATGGGACGCGGCGGCGGCGGCCACCGCCAGTTCACCGACATCAACTACCTTTTGGACGAGCACGCCCGGCTCGCCTACCACAGCGCCCGGGCGACGGACAACGAATTCCAACTCGACCTTAAGGAGGACTTCGACCAGGCCGTCGGCGAGATCGAGGTCGTCGCGCAGGACATCGGGCGCGTTTTCCTGAATATGGTCACCAACGCCTGCTACGCCACGAACGAGAAGCGCCGCGAACTGGTCGAGAGCGGCAACGGCGCGTCGTATATGCCCACCGTGTGGCTGGCCACGAAGCGCGACGATGGTCAGATACAGATATACATCAAGGACAACGGCAAGGGCATCCCGTCCGACATAGTGGACAAGATCTTCAACCCCTTCTTCACCACCAAGCCGACCGACCAGGGCACCGGCCTGGGCCTGTCCATCTGCAACGACATCGTCCGCCAGCACGGCGGCGCAATCGCGGTCAACACGGAGCCAGGCGAGTTCACCGAGATGGCCATCACCTTGCCGCTCGAAGCCCCTCCCGAGACCCCGGCGCCGCAGGCCGACGACGATAAGGAGACCGCAGCCGCAGCCGCGCAGCCCTCCTCCGCCGATTCCGACTCCGACGACTAGCCCGCGGCTCCCGCCATACGCCATCCCCGCCTATGGGGACCGCTGCGTTACCGGGGGCATCCCGCGCGGCCCTCCCCGTGGGGACAGGTTTGAAACCTGTCCCTACAACGCGACGCGCAGCGGCGAAGGGGCTGGCCGCCTCTCGGCGCTCCTCGCGTGAAGAGGCCCGTGGTTACGCAACAGTCTCCGAAAGCGCAAGCGATGGGGAACGCACGTGCGCGGCGCCCGCCCCTAAACCTCAGCATCGAAGCTCCCGATCAGCTCCCCGTGGCGGCTCTCCCGAGGCATCCTCGCCAACGAGAACCCGCTCGGGATGACGATGCCTCCGGAGAAGACTAACTTCATCGCCGCGTCCACCGTCAGGTCCGTCTCCAGCACGTCGTCCTCCACCACTAACGCCATGTTCCCCGAGGTCGGGTTCGGGATAGTGGGGATGTAGACCAGCACGAGCGTGTCTTGCGTGCGCGGGTCGCGCACCCGCGCCGTCACGAACCCCAGCGCCGCCATCCCTGAGCGCGGCCACTCCACGAACACCACCCGCGTGAAGCGGTACTGCGACGTCATCGACGCCATCGCCTGCTGCGTCACGTTGAAGACGACCTTCACGATGGGAATCGAGCTGAACAACGCCCCTTTCCAGCTCGACACCTTCCTTCCCCAACTCGTCGAGACCAGCAGCCCCACAAAGTAGAACGCCACCACCATCACGATGAGGCCGATGCCCCAGAAGTCGAACATGGTGTCTGAGATGAACGGCAGCGCGCGCACCAGACCATCCGCGTAGCCCGCCAACAGCGCTACCACGAACACCGTCGCCAGCAGCGGCATCAGATCCATCAGCCCGTCCAGCATCCGCCGCTGCACGTGCCGCTCAATCCTGGAGAGGATGCCCTGCTTCTTCTCTTCCACTTTCGCTTCGGGGTTCGTCTCGCTGCTCATTGCGAATTCCTCTATCTCCTCTCCTTCCGAAGGGCGAGGTCATTGCTTAACGCCCACTCGCAAGCCTAGCGACCGGATGCTCCCCCAACAATACCTCATCGGCAACCTCCGCGCAGGGCCAAGCCGCCATCCCGCCCTACGACGCGTTCGCGTCGATGCGCACGGTGATGATCTCGGTGTCCTGATACTGCTGGTGCTGCACGGACGAGGCGAAGTTACGGAGCAAGCGGAGCGACGTCTCCTCCACGATCGCTTCCTCCTCTACGTGCTCCTGCATCTGTCGCAGGCGGCCTTAGAGGTTCCCCTGGTACGCGCCGCCGATGAACTCCAGCTCCGCTGCT
>JAGWBE010000029.1:0-1011 GCA_021296055.1 Dehalococcoidia bacterium
CGACACGAGCGGGCGCGTTGGGCTGGTGCAGTGGTGGTGTCCGCACCGGGGGACGCCGCTGTGGATGGGGCGGAACGAAGAGAACGGCCTGCGCTGCCTGTACCACGGCTGGAAGTTCGACGTGGAGGGGCTGTGCGTCGATCAGATGAACGAGCCTGAGGGGGGACAGTTCAAGGAGAAGATAAATCTGGTGTCCTACCCGACGGTGGAGATGGGCGACATCGTGTGGGCGTACATGGGGCCACCGGAGCATCGCCCGCTGGAGCCGAAGTTCGAGTTCACGCAGGTTCCGGAGAGTCACCGCCACGTGTCGAAGGTTATCCAGGAGTGCAACTGGGTGCAGGCGGTGGAAGGGGGTATCGACCCGGCGCACGCGCGAGCGCTGCACGGCGCCATCAAGGACGGCGCGGACAGCGGTTGGGGTCTGCCGCCCAGTTCGCCCTTTATGCTCGCCTCGGCGGGCCGCTATTACGTGGAACATACCGACTACGGCCACCGCTTCTGGGAAGTGTGCAAGATGCGGGACGGAGAGCAGCACGTGATGGCGCACCACTTCGTGATGCCGTGGACGCAGATACGCGCCAACACGACGGGCGACCACATGGTGCCGGGGCACTTCTACGTTCCCATCGACGACGACAACTGCATGGTGTGGAACTGGGTCTACTCCATCAACGGGGAACCACTGTCGGAGGGAACGCGCTGGTACGAGGACAACGCCAGCGGCAACGGCCCGGCGCACGTCGACCAGACGACCTTCAAGTCGATTCCGAATAGGGATAATAAGTGGGGCCTCGACCGCGAGGCGCAGCGCACCGTCTCCTTCTCGGGCGTCAAGGGCATCAATGTGCAAGACCGCCTTGTCCAGGAGGCCGTGGGCCCCATCGTCGACCGCAGCCGGGAGAACCTCGGGCAGTCGGACTTGCCTATCATCGGCGTCCGTAAGAAGATGATGGAAGGAGTGGCGCTGGTTGCCGACGGCGCCGACCCGGCAGGAATCGGCCCCAGCTA
>JAGWBE010000029.1:1044-15404 GCA_021296055.1 Dehalococcoidia bacterium
GGAGACGCTCAAGCTCATGCATCCGCAGACCATCGGCACGTAACCCGCGCTCCACGCGCAAGATGTATGGAGGTCCAATAGGCCATGAAGATCAGATCGATTTGGCTACGCATCGCGGCGCTGGCGGCCGTCGCAGCCGCGCTCGGCATAGTGCTTGCCGCCTGCGGATCGGACCCGACGCCGACGCCACAGCCCACGGCCACCCCGACGGCAATGTCCGCCCCGGCGCAGCCGACGCCCACGTCGCCCCCGGCGATGGAACCCACGGCTACGCCAAGGTCAGCGGCGCCGACGGCCACGCCGACCCCCGCGATTTCGGAGTATGAAAAGACGCTCGCGGCGGCGATGGAGGAGGGCGTCGTCAGCATCATCGGGCACGAGTCGGAGTTGCGCCGCGCAATCCTCAAGGATGAGTTCGAGAAGCGCTTCCCCGGCATCAGGGTCGAGTATCTGGGCTTGCCTGGCGGCGAGGCGGACGCGCGCTGCGAGTCGGAGTGGGACGCGGGCGCGTTCAACTACGACGTGGTGATGGCGCGCTGCACCGACTTCCTCTTCGAGATCGCCGACGAGGGCGGCTTGCAGCCCATCAGCGACAACGTCCTCCTGCCGAACATCCTGGAGGAAGAGTTGTGGGTGGGCGGCTTCGACGAGTCCTACCTGGACACGCAAGACGAGTACATCTTCAGCTTCGGCGCCTTCTCGTTGTCCATCACGTGGCAGCGCACCGACCTGCTGCCCCAGGACGAGATAACGATGATTGAGCAGCTGCTCGATCCCAAGTACGGGCCGAAGCTGGGGTTCGCCGACCCGAGGACGGACTTCCTGGCCAACTACCAGGCGGCGTTCATCTACGAGAACGCCGGCGAGGAAGGCCTGCGCACGCTGTTCGAGGACAATGGCGCTCGCATCTTCGGCGACGGCGCGCAGTTGATCGACACGATGGTGCGCACGGACGACCTGTGGTTGGCGGTCGGCTTCCCCGACCACCGGCTCAAGTCGTTCCAGGACGCGGGCCTGGAGGCCGCCTTCAACATCGAGGCCACTAAGTTCGAGAACGCGTGCTGGATGGGCCGCACGAACGGCTTCGTCGCCATCCCCGTCGGCAACCCCCACCCGAACGCCACCAAGATCTGGATGAACTGGGTGCTCGGCGAGGAGGCCCAGTACATCTGGTCCTACGACTCCGGCGAGGCCTCCGCCCGCGCCGACGTGCCCCCCGGCACCTCCGGCCGCTTCCCCGACCCGACCCAGTGCAACTGGCGCAACTTCCAGACGGAAGAGTTCCAGGTCAGTACCAGGCTGCTGAACCCGACGCGCGACGCCGTGACGCGCATCCTCGACGCGCTGGGCTCCTAGCGCGCGGCGTCACCGAAACCGAGCCATCCGTGGCGGCGGGCATCCCCGCCGCAGTGCGCGTTGCGCAATGGCCGGCCTAGCCGAACGGGCGCGGCTGCCCGCGCTGCCCCTGCGCGTCGAGACGAAGACGGCGCTCCATCTCCTGTTGCTGCTGGTGCTGGCCGGGCTCGTTCTGTACCCCATCTTCCTGCTGTTGCAGAACAGCTTCAATGTCGCGCGCCCTGGCCAGCCCGCCGAGTACACGCTGGAAAACTGGCGCTTCGCGTTCACCAATCCGGGGATGCGGAAGGCGATCATCAACACGCTGACACTGCTGATTACGCGGGAGGGCATCGCGTTGCTGGTCGCAGTGCCGATGGCGTGGATCCTCGCCCGCACCGACCTGCCCCACAAGGGTTGGATCGAACTAGGGCTGTGGGTGACCTTCTTCCTGCCGACGCTGCCGGTGACGATGGGGTGGATATTGCTGCTCGACCCCAACTACGGTGTCATCAACACGACGTTGGAGCGGCTGCCCTTCATCAACGAATCGCCCTTCGACATCTATTCGTGGTGGGGGATTGTGTGGGTGCACCTGATGACCAGCTCCATCGCGTTCAAGGCGGTGATGCTGGCGCCCGCCTTCCGCAACATCAGTTCGGCGCTGGAGGAGTCGTCTCGCATGGCGGGGGAGAGCGCTATAGGCACCTTCCGCAAGATCGTGCTGCCGTTGGCGATGCCGAGCATCATCGTGATAACGCTGATTGCCCTGGTGATCTCGTTCCAGGCGTTCGAGATCGAGCAAGTGCTGGGACCGCTGCGGAACATCGAGGTGTTCAGCACCAAGATATTCCAGCTCCTGCGGCGGACGCCGGTGGACTTCGGCGCGGCGACGGCGCTCGCGTTCGTCATCATCCTCGGCCTGATTCCGCTGGCCGTCTTTCAGTACTGGTACGTGGGGCGCCGCCGCTACGAGACGCTCACCGGGCAGTTTCAGGCGAACCTCTTCCGCCTGGGGCGTTGGCGGTGGGTGTTCTTCGGCGCGTTTGCGGCCTACCTCACGCTGGCGCTCGTCCTGCCGTCCTCCTTCTTGTTCGTGGGCACCTTCATGAAGCTGTGGGGCTACTTTACCGGCTTGCCGGAGCCTTGGACGCTGGACAACTGGCGGGAGGTGCTGACGGACAGCCTCTTCCTGGGCTCGCTGCGCAGCACGCTGATCATCGGGTTCGGGTCGGCGCTGCTGGGCATCGTCTGGTTCTCGCTCATCGCCTACGTGATCGTGCGCACCAAGTTCCGCCTGCGGATGGGGCTGGACTTCCTGTCGTGGCTGCCGTGGGCGCTGCCGGGCATCATCTTGGGCCTGGGCTTCCTCTGGATGGTGCTGGGCGTGCCTATCCTGCGCCCGCTTCACTCGACGACCTTCGTGCTGATCCTCATCGTTACGCTCGGCTCCATCACCGTCGGCACGCAGATGTTCAAGTCGAACCTGCTGCAGCTAGGCCACGACATGGAGGAGGCGTCGCGCATCAGCGGCGGCTCGTGGCTCTACACCTACCGCCGCGTGCTGCTGCCGCTGATGACGCCGACTGTCATTTCGGTAGGCCTGGTGACATTCGTGTTCGCGGCGCGGGACGTAAGCCGGGTGGCGCTGCTGGCCAGCAGCCAGAACCGCCCCTTGGCGCTGTTGCAGCTGGACTTCCTCACTGGCTACAACCTGGAGGCGGCGTCGGTGGTCGGCGTCATCATCATCTTCTTGACGACGGGCGTGGCGGTGGCGGCGCGGCTGATCGGTCTGCGCATCGGCATACAATCGAGCGTGTGAGCGTCTACGGGAAGGCGACCGTCACCATCCCCAGCGCGCCGTAGTCGGCCACTATGTGGTCGCCCTTGGCCACGCGCAGCTGGCGAGTCAACGACCCCGCCATCACCAGTTGACCGGCGGAGACGCGCTGCCCGAAGTCCGCAAGCCTATTGGCGAGCCACGTGAGCGAGCGGATGGGGTCGCCCAGCACCGCTTCTCCGCGCCCTTCCGCAGTCGCCTCTCCGTTCACCGTGACGACGACCGCCGCCTCGCGCAGGTCGCCTGCGCTGGCGAGCGTGCGCGGCTCGCCCAGGACGACGGCCTTCTGCTGCGCGTTGTCGGCGAAGGCGAGGGCGAGCTGGCGAGTGAAGTCGCCCCGCGTCTCGGGGACTTCGATGGCGGGGCGCACGCTCGCCGCCGCTGCCCGCGCCGCCGCGTCCGTCACGCCGGGGCCGACGAGGTCGGCGGCCATCTCGAAGCACAGCTCGTGCTCGACGGCCGGGCCGATGAGTTCATCGAAGGGCAGCTCCGCGCCGGAATGGAAAACGCCGTCGTCCAAGATATTGCCGAGGCAGGGTTCGTCGACGCCGAACTGGCGCTGCATCACTTCGCTGGTGAGGCCGACCTTCCACCCCATCAGCGTGCGGCCTTTGGCGACCCTGCGCTTCATCAGCTCGAACTGCACCTCGTAGGCCTGGTCGATGGTCAACCGTCCGTGCCACTCCTGCGGGAAGTGGACGCCTTCGGCGAGCCGACGCCGGAAGGCGTCGGCGGTTGCCGCCGCGTCCCAGTCTGGCGCGATGCCGTCCCCGGCTTTCATTTTCGTCCTTCTCCGAGCGGGGCGTGTCGGCCCTCGGTCGCGGTGAGGTAACGTTGGCTAACGGATTAGGGGCCGCACCTGCTGCAGTGCTTGATTTCCCAGCCGCTGCTCGCCGCTTCGCGCCGAGCGGCTTTGACTGTCTCGATGCCCTCAACGTATTCGCCTGTTGGCGGCGTAGTTCTGCTTACGCCGCCGTGCATCTTGAGGTAGCCACACGTCCCTCTATGCACGGCTGCGTATTTGTGGACCCTGTTCTTGTAGACCGTGAAACTCATACGTCCCTCCTATCTCGCTCTCGCCTTCCTCACAACGAGTCAGCGGCACCTTTCCCTATGCGTCGGTGATTCTAACTGCCATTTTGACAAGCCCCGGCTCTGCTGACAAACTGCGCCGCGCCTCCTACGGCGAATCTCCCGCTCTATGCCCGCAGACCCTATGGGACTCACGCGCCGCGGCCTGCGCTACGACGACTTGCCGCCTGAGGCGGCGGACGCGGTCAAGCGCATCGCGTTGGACACGGTGGGGACGGCGCTGGCGGCGACGGGGCTAGGAGATGGGTGCGTCGAGGCGGCGGCGGTGGCGCGGGGCGCAGGCGGCGCGCCGGAGGCGAGCCTGATCGGGTACGGCGTGAGGGCGCCGGCGCTGACCGCCGCGTTCGTCAACGGCGCCACCGCCCACGCGCTGAACTACGATCCGCTGGGCGGCAGCGGCGGCCATCTGGGAGTGAGCACGCTGCCCTCGGTGTTTGCCGCCGCCGAGCGGCGGGGGGGCGTGAGCGGCGCGGAGGCCATCGCGGCTATGGCGGCGGCGGCGGAGATTACGGCGCGGTTGGCGGCGGCGCTCTCGCAAGCAGGCGTGAACGCCAACGAGCGCTTTCTGGAGGGCCAGCTGCTGGGCTACTTCGGCGCGGCGGTGGGCGCGGGGCGCGTTATGGGGCTTGGGCCGGAGGCGATGCACAGCGCGTTGGGGGCGGCGCTAATGCAGGCGGGCGGGTCTATGCAGGTGGTGTTCGACGGCGACCCCCCGGCCAAGGCGATTTACGGCGGGTTCGCCAACCTGGGCGGGATGCTGGCGGCGCTGCTCGCGGAGCAAGGCTTAGGCGCGGAGGTGGCGGCGTTGGAGGGGGCGGCGGGCGTCTATGGCCTGTTCTACGGGGGAGTGTACGACGCAGCCGCCCTGACGGACGGGCTGGGCGAGGAGTGGCGCCTGCTGAAGGCGCGGTTCAAGCCTTGGCCCACCAGCGGCAACATCCACGGCTATATCGAGGCGGCGGTGGCGCTCGCGGCGCGCGTGCGCCCGACGGAGATCGAGTCGGTCGTCGTGCGTGCCGCTCCTGCGCTGCGCCCGTGGTGCGAGCCTATCGAGGAGCGGAGGCGTCCTCCCAACCCCACATCTGCGGCCAACAGCATTGTCTACGGCGCCGCCAAGGGGTTGGTTAACGGCCAGGTGGTGTTGGCGGACTTCACGCCCGCGGGGCTGACGCAGGAGGAGGCGCTGCGCGTGGCGGACCTGACGGTGTGCGAGATAGCGGAAAACCACGCGGGGCGCGCGGAAGTGGAGGTTCGCGCGACGGACGGGCGCGTGCTGACGGAGCGTGTGGATACGCCGCTCGGCCACCCTAGCCGTCCGTTGAGCGAGGCGCAGCTGGCGGCGAAGTTCGAGGATTGCGCGGGCTACGCGGTTTGCGGGATGAACATCGCCCAGGCACGGGAGTTGCTCGACGCGCTGCGGTCGTTGGAAGGGCTGGCGGATGTGCGGCGGCTGGGCGATCTGGCGCGGGGCAGCGCGGATTAGAGACCGGCGTCGTCGATGGGGCGCGAGCGCTCGCGGGTGGCGGGGGCAACGAGCGGGACGAAGAATTCGTGGTCAAGGCGGGTTAGGGCTTCGAGTTCGAGGGGGTCGAGGTATATCTCGTCGTCGGAGCCGAGGTCTTTGATGTGCAGCCGCACGCCGTTGGCGGAGTCGTCTAGACGAATCTCGACCATGGCGAACTCGCTTTGCAGGACGAGGGGGTCCATCGGGCGCCTCCGGTTCAGATGAGGAAGGAGAGGTTGACGAGGGGCATGTGGCGGTTGATGAGGACGACCTTCTTGTGTGCGATGCGCCAGCGCTCCTCGTAGCGCAGGACGTAGAGGCACTTGGCGGGGAGGGGGCGGAGGTCGCCGAGGCCGAGTTGGCGGTGGTCGCCGGAGCGTATCTCGTAGACGACGAGGTTGCAGCGGACGTTGGCCTCGTCGTCCGCGCCGCCGGGCGAGACCTGGACGTTGGTTACGCTGTGGACGGTGCGCGACGGCGGCGACTGGGCGAAGTTCCGTTCGTGGGCGAGTTGGTGGACGCGGAGCGCGCGCAGTTGGGCGTCGTCCCACAGGATGGAGGTGGCTCTAGTGGGGTCGGCGTGCTCGTCGATGGGTATCCAGTAGATAGCATCGTCGGTGAAGAGGTCGAGCCAGGGGAAGAAGTCGCGCTCGTCGAGGAGGCGCGCCTCTTCGTACAGGAAGTCCTCGGCCTCTTGGCGGGTGAGGCTCGGGGCGGTCACGCTAGCGCCCGCCGTCCGCCGCCCGCGCCATCACCTGCGCCCAATGGCGGTAGAGGGAGCGCTGCGGCGCCTCGTCGGAGTAGTTGCCGACGCGCTTGCCGTCGGCGGCGATCTCCTCGCGCTGCATGCCGCGGTCGAGCACGAGCCATTCCATGCGGGAGTGGAGGCCGGTCTGATTGGCGGCGAACATCTCGAGGTCGCTGGGGTTCACCATGCCGGTCGTGCTGAGTTGGCGGGTGCCTTCGTAGAGGCGGCGGGTGTTGAAGTCGTCGGGGACGCCGTGTAGCCAGAAGGGGTGTGAGTAGACCTCGGTGTACTCAAGGGCGATGGGCTGGATGACGCGCACGAGTTCGTCGAAGAGGAAGACGTTGGGGAAGATGAAGGTGTGGCGATTCGAGACGATCTCTTGTGCGCGGTCGTCGCCGTAGACCTCGCGCAGATGGGCTAGGTACTCCTCCGCACGATGAGGGAGGCCGCGTCCGACGCCGCGCCCATCGAGCGCGCCGCCCTCGAGGGTGGAGTGGCCGCCGGGGAAGCCGCGGGAGATGCTGCCGCGCTTGACGAGGTCGCGCGCGGCGAAGTTGCCGATGCCGAATTCGCCGAAGGTTGAGAAGGCGGATTCGTGGACGATGCCGGGGTGGTAGCCGTCGACGCCGTTCTCGCACTGGAACTTCCAGTTGCCCAGGTAGGCGTAGCGATGAGGGTGGAGCACCTTGTGCTCGCCGCCGATGCTGCGGTCGGCCCACAGGTCTATGTGCTCCTTCACCGGCGCTAGGTGCTCGCCGAGCTTGGGGACGTCGGCGGAGAGGCTGGCGAAGATGAGGCCTCGGTAGGAGTCGACCTTGGCGACGCGGATGAGGCTGAGGCCGCTGGTGGAGAAGCCTTGAGGGTAGCGCCCGCCGTCAGGGACGCCGATGAGTTCGCCGCTGTTGCGGTAGGTCCAGGCGTGGTAGGGGCAGCGGAAGTTCTGAGAGTTGCCGTAGTTCTCGCGGCAGATGGCGTTGGCGCGGTGTCGGCAGACGTTGAGGAGGGCATGGACGGCGCCGCCCTTGTCTCGCGTGACGATGATGGGGTAGCGCCCGACCTGCGCCGTCTTGTAGTCGCCGGGCTGGGCGATCTCGCTGTCGTGGGCGACGTACACCCACGTCTTCTCGAATATCTCGGCGATCTCGCGCTCGAAGATGGCCTGCTCCGTGTACACGCGCGAACTGACGCGAAAGGTCTTGTCGGTGATCTCGACCAACCCCGCGTAGCCCCGTTCGGTGGTTGCCTGCTGCGTGGCCATGGAGCTCTCCTTAGCCGTCCGCGGCGGCGCTGGTGGACGCGCCTCGCACGCTGCTCGGTGGCGTTGTACACCCGCCCCGGTGGAGTGTCAACGCCGCCGGCCGCTGCGGGGCAAGGGCGAGGACGAGCCGCGGTCGGCGCGGCGGCGGCGCGAAAACTTCATTCTCCGTCTCAACGTGACTCATTGTGTCTCATTTACGGCGGGAGGGGTGGGACGGTATGAGGCAGGATTCCGACAGAAACGAGGCACTGCGAGGCGAAGAGGGACGAAAAGGAGACACGCTTTGGGGCAGAAGGTCGGGCTGCCTGCGGCGTGGGCGGCGGGCAGCGAGGCAAAGGGCGTCTGCGAGCCAGGGGGATAGCTCTTGCTCCGCGTCCAGTGCCGTCGAGGCGGGTTTTGGTGATGCGGGGCGTTGTGCGTCGAGATTCCCGCGAAAGCGGGAACGGCGGGTAGGGACGCGGGAGCAACGGAAGGGCAGTGCTATCATGCGGGCAGTCTCACGGGAGGGTTGTTGGTGGGGGTCGGTTGGGGCTGTTTGCGGAGCGCCGGGGGAGCCAGGGATGAAGGATGACGCGCGTGGCCCCGCCGGGGGAGGGGAGGATGCTGAAGGGCTATGGGAGTACGCCAGCGCGCGAGGGATGAGCCGCCGCCACTTCCTGCGGCTGATGGTGGCGGGCGGCGCCGCGGCGGTGGTTGCGGCGTGCGTGGGACCGTCGGCGCTTGGCGGGACGCCTCAGCCGATCGCTACGGAGGCGGCGCCCGGCGCGGCGGTAAGGACGCCCTGGTTCAAGGACCCGGCGCCGTTCATCCGGCACGGTGACCTGGGCTTGGAGGGGCGGCTCGAGAATCAACAGGGACTGATCACGCCGAACGACCTCTTTTTCGTTCGCAACAACTCGGCGAGCATCGACGTGAAGGCTTCGGATTGGCGGCTGTCGGTGGAGGGCGACGCGGTGGCGGAGGCGTTGGAGCTGACCTATGAAGAGGTAAGGAGCCTGCCGAGCCGCACGTTGGTCTCGTACCTCGAATGCGCGGGCAATCACCGCGCGCTGTTCGACGTCGTTCAGGGGCGCAAGGCGTCCGGAACGCAGTGGATGACGGGCGCGGTGGGCAACGGGGAGTGGGTGGGCGTCGCGCTGCGCGACGTGCTGACGCTTGCGGGGGTTCACGCGAGCGCAGTTAGCGTGCTGCTGGCGGGGCTGGACGCGGATTCGCCGGAGGGCGGGTTCCGCTACGTGCTGCCCGCGGAGAAGGCGATGGATCCGGATACGCTGCTGGCCTACGCGCTGAACGGCGAGACACTACCCAAAGACCACGGCTTCCCGCTGCGGGCGCTCGTGCCGGGGTGGATTGGCAGCGCGAGCATCAAGTGGCTGGGCCGCATTGTCGTCTCGTCGCAGCCGCTTTGGACGCGCAACAACACTACGTCCTACGTGCTCATAGGCGACGCCTACCCGCCGGAAGGCGAGGCGCAGGGGAGGCCGGTTAGTGAGCAGGTGATCAAGAGCGCCCTAGCACTGCCCTGGCCCGCGGAGCTGGCGGCGGGCAAGCGGCGCATCCACGGCTACGCCCACTCTCCGCACGCGCCCATCGCGCGCGTGCAGTGGAGCGCCGACGGCGGCGGCTGGAGCGACGCGGAGACGCTGGGCCGGCAGGTGGAGCGCTCTTGGGCGCAGTTCGAGTTCGTGTGGGAGGCTGAGCGGGGGGAGCGCGTGCTCATGACGCGCGCGACCGACGCGGCGGGCAACACGCAGCCCGGCCGCGTGCCCTTCAACGAGAAGGGCTACCTGTTCAACCAGCCCGCGCCGCATCCGGTGCGAGTGATTTAGGCGCCGCGCTGCGCGCCCCGCGTGCGTCGAGGCGGGGTTTGGTGGTGCTACTCTTGGGGGTGAGTTTGTCGGGGGCGCGAGGGTTAAGGGCGTGCGCATCGATCTGCTAGCGCCGACGCGGGCGAGCATCGAAGAGACGGTGGCGTTCGTGAGGCGCGCCGAGAGCGTCGGCGCGGCGGGCGTGGGCGTGCCCGACCATCTGGAGTATGGGCGCGACGGGTTCGTGGCGCTCGCCCTGGCGGCGCGGGCGGCGCCGAGCATCGACCTCTACCCGGCCGTGGCGAACGTGCTGACGCGCCACGTGTTCCAGCTGGCCGTGCTTGCCCGCACGATGCAGGAGGCGGCGGGAGAGCGGTTCAAGCTGGTGATCGGCGCAGGGGGCAGCACAGCGGAGCGCACGGGGCAGCCGCCCGCCTCGCGCAGGCGCTTGCGCGAGGCCGTTGCTACGATACGCGCGCTGTTGGCGGGGGAGGCGGTCGCGTTCGGGACGAGCGCGGAGGAGCTCATCGAGGACGCGCTGCCGCCCGGCCCGCCGGTGCTGCTGGCGGTGTCGGGGCCGAAGGCGGTGCGACTGGCGGGAGAGATCGGCGACGGGGCGCTGCTGTTCACGGGCGTCTCCACGCCGACGCGGGCGCTCGCCGCCGAGCTTGTCGCCGCCGGGCGCGCCGAGGGCGGACGCGTGGGGCAGCCGTTCGAGACGACCTATGTCGTTCCCGTCTGCGTGGGGGAGAGTGCGTCGGAGGCGCGGGAGCGCGCGCGGGGGGCGGCATTCAACTGGCTGCGCCTCGGGCGATTCGACGCGGGGTTGGAGCGCGCGGGCATTTCGTGGCGCGTTCCGGAGTCGGCGCGGGCGCTGTCCAACGGCTTGTTGGCGGCCATCTGCGAGCACTTCTTCATCACGGGCATGGCGGCGGAGTGCGCGGCGCGGTTGGAGGCGCTGTCGGACGCAGGCGCCGAGCGCGTGCTGTTGATGCCCGTCGGCGGGGCGGACGTGACGGAGGCGGTGCTGGGAGTAATGGGGCGCGTGAGCGCGCGCTAGAGCACGACGAGGAGCGACCCGGCGATGGAGAGGAGCACGCCGATGATGACGCGCGGCTCGAAGGATTCCAAGCGCCGGTTGATGAGGTAGGAGACGGGCAGCACAAGCACGCTAGAGGCGCGCATGATGGGCACGACGATGGTGACGGGGGCGACGCTGAGGGCGAGGTAACGGAACATCTGCGCGGTCACCACGCTGAGGGCGCTGACCACGAACCACCGCCCGGTGTTCATATCGGCGGCGCGCAGGTTCCGCCGCACGGTCGGCAACGCAAGCAGCGGCAGCAGCACGGCGGCGGACGCGGCGTAGGCGGTGAGGGAGCCGAGAACGCCCAGTCCCGAGTCCTCGAGCGCGGAGCGAATCAGCAGAGGGCTGATGCTCCACGAGGCGGCGTTCAGTAAACCGAACAGATAGCCCTCCACGTACTTCACCGGGGGCGCGGCGGGTTGCGCGGGCACCGGGGCCGCGCCGCCGTCCTCGCTCCCTCCCGCGTCCCCGGCCGGGCTTGCGGCGGCCTGCGCTCCGGACGAGCGGCGGAAGATGATGACGGGGCCAAGCATCACCAGCGCGATGCCGCCCCACATCAGCGCGGTTACCTCCTCGCTCAGGAGCGCAATGGCGAGCAGGATAGAGAAGGGGACGTTCGCGCCCTCCACGGCGCGGGTGCGGTTCGCGCCGATGGCGCCGATGGCGCGGTGATTGCAGTAGCGCCCCAGGATGAAGTGGTTGACGCCCGCCGCCGCGAGAAAGAGGTAGGCGGAGGGGGAAAGGTCGCCGACGCGAAAGAGTTGGGTGGAGACGGCGGCGGCGAACAGCAGGAATACCACACCGATGACGGAGCTGGAGTAGACGCCCTGGAGCGCCGAGCCGCGCACCATCCCCCGCCGCACGCTCGCCTGGTTCAAAGCGAAGCTGGCGGAGGAGAGGAGGATGTACGCGATGGCGAGGGTCATGTGGAGAGTTCGCGGCGGGTGGAAGAGGAGTTACGCGCAAGCATAGGGCGATTGGCCGGGTGGCGAATTGAGTCCGTTGCTCCTGACGCCGGACATCTCTATGCTAGTGGAAGCAGGGCTGGGGCGCGCGGAGGCTGTGGCCGCCTGAAGAGACGCTGGTGAGAGAACCCACAGACAGACCCCGTTGGACGGCGGTTGCTTTGGCACTGGTGCTGCTAACCATGCTGGCCGCTTGCAACTCGGATGCCCAGCGCATCCGCGACATCAACCAGGCCTACGCCACTCCCTCGGCAACAACCACGCCCATCAGCGCGGAAATCGATTCAGTGGAAATCCAAGAGGGAGATTGCATCAATTCCACCCTGCCGGAGGGAGTTGATATCGAGTCGGTGGTGATAGTGCCTTGCCCCGGCGCTTGGCAATACAGAGCGCTCAATACCTTCGACATCACCGATGCTGACGACTACCCAGGAGAGAACTACTTCCTTCGGCTAGCCGATGAAAAGTGCGACCGGCGGTATACGTTCATCCTGTTCCCGTTGGAGGAATCCTGGACAAATCGGCTGTCTCATTATCGGACGGTGACTTGCCTCCAGGAGAGCTTTGGTCTGTCCACCACCGATCCGGCGAAGTTGGATCGGCTAGTTGACTCGGGTAAACTGGACATAGGTGAATGCTTCAACGATGCTCCTGAAACAGACGGCCTCCTCGTCGAGGCAGTAGACTGCTCCGGCGAGTGGCAGTATCGAATCCTTAGCAGGTTCGAGGTCGTCGATTCCGGTCGCTACCCTGGGGAAGACCATTTCGATCAACCCGCCTACGAAAGATGTGACAAGCAATACACACGGTTCCTATTCCCAGATGCGGATTCATGGGCCATAGGCGACAGAGAAGTGGTATGCCTCCAGGAGAGCTTTGGCCTGTCCACCACTGACAAGGCGAAGCTGGAGCGCTTGACTAGCCTGGCGGCCTTGGATGTGGGTGCGTGCTTCAATGAGACTCCTGAAGCAGACTACCTGCTTGTCGAGCACGTGGACTGCTCTGGAGATTGGGAACTCCAGATAACCGACCGCTTCGACGTTCCGGGAGGCGACTACCCCGGCGAAGGCTATTTCGAGCGCCAGGCAAGCCAGAAGTGCGAAGCCTCTTGGGACTACTACTTCTCACCCTCCCCTGATAGTTGGGCATTTGGCGACCGTGCAATTACCTGCGCCAAAGAACCCGACCGCGCCGCGTAGGCAAGCTAGCGCTCACTCACCACGCCCCCTACGCCCCCACCGTCCCCACCACCACTTCGTCCCCTACGCCGACGCCGAGCATCGCCGCCGCGTTGGCGTTGGCGGCGGCTATCTCTAGGTAGCCGTGGCTGCCGATGATGCCCTTGTAGGGCGGGCCGTCTTGATAGGAGGAGGCGAGGCCGGCCATGCGTTTGCCCGCCAGCTCGATGACGGTGTGCGCGTCCGGCATGAAGACGTCCTGGGCCTTGAGGTTGGTGATGAGGTTGCCGAAGCGGTCTACGTGCATGACGCGGCCCACTAGCCGGTCGCCGCGCGGCTCGGGCTGGGGGATGGCGAACGCGGTGACGCTTTCGATGGCCGCGCCCATAGCGCTGGGCGCCACTCCGGCGGTGAGGTGCCCCGCCACCGGCGCGAACACGTCGCGCCCGTGGAAGGTGCTGCTGACGGGGTGATGCCAATATTGGTGGTTGGTGAGGTGGTATGCCTTCCAGCCGTCGGGCAGGCCCACGTTCGCGGCCTCGAAGGGGGCGGCGTCGGCCAGGGTGCCTCCGCCGCGCATATAGGCGTAAGAGAGCAGGCCGTTGTCCGGGCAGGCGAAGTAGGCGTCCGGGCTTTCGACCACGATGGCGCGGCGGTTCGTGCCGACGTCGGGGTCGATCACCAGGACGTGCACCGTGCCGGGCGGGAAGTAGTGGTAGGCGGAGTCGAAGATGAAGGCGCCGGTCTTGATGTCCTGCGCAGGGATGTCGTGGGTGATGTCCACGACGCGCGCGTTGGGGTTGATGGAGTAGACGATGCCCTTCATCGTTCCCGCGAAGGCGTCGGAGACGCCGAAGTCGGTGGTGAGGGTGACGATGGGGCCTGCGGCCATCGCGCGCCTAGCTCAGGCGCAGGTTGAGGATGGCCAAGATGACGAACAGCACGGCGAGGCCGATGGTGGCTTGGAAGAGGGTGCGCTCCACGCCGCGCCGCGTGCGGAAGGTGGTTCCCGCCGCGCCGAACAGGCCGCCGCCCTGCCCGCGCACCTGGAGCAGGATGCTCGCCACGAGCAGCCCCACCACCAGGATGACCGCCGCGTTGATGAAGGCGCCCATGCCGCTTACTACCTCCTGAGCGTCCGCCCCGGCGCGGCTGCGCCAGAGCGGAGCGACGCTCCTATTGTGCCACGAACGGCGGCGCTTTGGCGCGCTCTCCCGCTAGCGGCGCTTGCTCAATTCGGCCAATACCATCTCGCCCGCCACGGACGGGTTGGCCTTGCCTTTGGTGAGGCGCATGACTTGGCCGACGAGGAACTTGGCCGCCGTCTCTTTGCCCGCGACGAAGTCGCCGACCGCCTGCGGGTTCGCGTCGATGGCCTCGCGCACCGCCCCGGCGAGCGCGTCCGTGTCCGACACCTGCGCCAGGCCCAGTTCGTCGACGACTTGACGCGCGCCCTTGGCGGAGCCGTACATAGCGTCGAGGGCCTGCTTGGCCTGCGCGGAGCCGACGACGCCCTCGTCGATGAGCGTGACCAGTTCGGCTAGG
>JAGWBE010000029.1:15409-29447 GCA_021296055.1 Dehalococcoidia bacterium
CGGTCGGCGATGTCGGCGTTGTCGTCGTTGAGGCGCTGAGCGAGGTCGGTGGTCATCCAGTTGGCGACCGCCTTGGCCTGCCCCTTAGCCCCGGCTGGGAAGGAGGTCATCGTCTCCTCGAAGTAGGCGGCGGAGGCGGGGGAGGCGGTCAAGAGTGCGGCGTCGTAGGGCGAGAGGCCGTAGGTCTCGGCGTAGCGCGCGCGCTTGGCGTCGGGCAACTCCGGCAACGCCTCGGCGATCTGCGCCACCCACGCGGGGTCTATGTGGAGGGGCGGCAGGTCGGGCTCGGGGAAGTAGCGGTAGTCGTGCGCCTCCTCCTTGGAGCGCTGGGAAACCGTCTCGCCGCGCTCCTCCACCCATCCGCGCGTCTCCTGCGCGATGCGCTCGCCCTTGGCGGCGAGGGCGGTCTGGCGCTCGACCTCGAACTCCAGCGCGCGGAAGACGGCGCGGAAGGAGTTCATGTTCTTGACCTCGACCTTGGGGCCGAGGGCGGTCTCCCCTTTGGGGCGGATGGAGACGTTGGCGTCGCAGCGGAAGGCGCCGTCCTCCATCTGCGCGGAGGAGACGCCGAGGTAGCGGAGGATGGCGTGCAGCGCGAGCAGGTACTGGCGCGCCTCCTCCGCCGTGCGCATGTCGGGCTCGCTGACCATCTCCATCAGCGGCATGCCCGCGCGGTTCACGTCGACCAGGCTGTAGGTCTCGCCGGCCGCGCCGTCGGCGTGGTGGCTGAGCTTGGCGACGTCCTCCTCTAGGTGGACGCGGTGGACGCCGACGCGCCGGGCGCCTGCGTCCGTCTCCACGTCGAGGTAGCCTCCGGAGCAGAGCGGCAGGTCGTACTGCGATATCTGGTAGCCCTTCATCAGGTCGGGGTAGGGGTAGTTCTTGCGGTCGAACTTGGTGTGGGCGGCGATGTCGGAGTGAAGGGCGAGGCCGGTCATGATGACCTTGCGGACGGCCTCGCGGTTGATGACGGGGAGCGTGCCGGGAAGGCCGAGGCAGACGGGGCAGACGCGGGAGTTGGGGGGCGCGTGCTGGTAGTCGGCGGGACAGGCGCAGTACATCTTGCTGCGGGTGAGCAGCTGCGCGTGCACCTCGAGGCCGATGACGGTTTCGAACTCGGTCATTGCGGTTTCGAGTATAGCAAGGGCGTTTAGCGTCGGCGGCGCAGGACGACGGCAAGCAGCACGGCCACGAGGACGCCTTGGAGCAGGAAGGTCGGCCCGGCGCCGATGACGCCGCTCAAGAGGAGGTAGAGGAGCATGAGCGCCGCGAAGAGGCCGAGGAAGACGAGGCCGGGCCTCATCGGTGCAGACAGGCAGAGGTGGGCATGGGCGCACTATGCCATAGGGCGGGGGCCACGGGAGAGGCGCCATTCGAGTTCCCTGCAGGGCGAACGGAGAGGGCGGAGAAGGGGGCGGGGGCGCGTTGACGGGGCGCGGGGGCGGGGCTATACTCGCCGAGAAGGGAGCGGCCGTAGGCCGTCTCTTTTCGTGTTGCGGGCGATGCGCCGTGAGGCGCGGAGCCGCCGCGGCGGGTCGAACGCCCGAGTGGCGCAACGGCAGCGCAGCCGATTTGTAATCGGCAGGTTGTGGGTTCGAGTCCCGCCTCGGGCTCCACGGCCGAAGCGGTATCGCGGCGCGATAGGCAGCCGCCGGGCCTAGCCGCTCGGCGGGGGCTGTGCTAGCATCTAGAGTCGGTTTCGCGGAGGGATGGGAGAGCGGCTAAATCCATCAGACTGTAAATCTGACGCCCTAAGGGCTACGTAGGTTCGAATCCTACTCCCTCCACCAGAGGAAGCCGCGCGGATCAGGGCGAAGGACTGGACGACGACCGGACGAACGAGCCCACATAGCTCAGGCGGCAGAGCACGTTCTTGGTAAGAACGAGGTCATCGGTTCGAGTCCGATTGTGGGCTCCAGCCCTCCGCAAGACGGGACGGCGGCGGACAACACACCAAACAGCAACGGGTCAGCGAGGTTCGGAGTAGAGCACCATGGCGAAGCAGAAGTTCGAGCGCACCAAGCCCCACGTGAACGTGGGCACCATCGGTCACGTTGACCACGGCAAGACGACTCTCACGGCGGCGATCACGAAGGTGATGTCGATGGCGAGCAACGCCGACTACTTCAGGGCGTTCGACAGCATCGACAACGCGCCTGAGGAGCGGGCGCGCGGCGTGACCATCGCCATCGCGCACGTGGAGTACGAGTCGGCCACGCGCCACTACGCCCACGTGGACTGCCCGGGCCACGCGGACTACATCAAGAACATGATTACGGGCGCCGCGCAGATGGACGGGGCGATCCTCGTCGTCAGCGCGCCGGACGGGCCCATGCCGCAGACGCGCGAGCACATCCTGCTGGCGCGCCAGGTGGAGGTGCCCCGCGTCGTCGTCGCCTTGAACAAGGTGGACATGATGGACGACCCGGAGCTGCTCGACCTGGTGGAACTCGAGGTGCGCGACCTCTTGAACCAGTACGAGTTCCCCGGCGACGACACCCCCATCATCCGCCTCAGCGCGCTCCAAGCGCTGGAGTCGGCCTCGACCGACCCGGACGCGGAGGAGTACAGCGGCATCCGCGAGCTGATCCAGGCGGTGGACGACTACATCCCGGTGCCGGAGCGCCCGCGCGACCGCCCGTTCCTGATGCCCATCGAAGACGTGTTCAGCATCAAGGGCCGAGGGACGGTGGTGACGGGGCGCATCGAGCGGGGCGTGGTGCATCCGGGCGACGAGGTGGAGATCGTCGGCTTCGGCGACGATCGCAAGACGGTGGTCACCGGCGTGGAGATGTTCCACAAACTGCTGGACGAGGGCGAGCCGGGCGATGCCGTCGGCACGCTGCTGCGCGGCGTGGAGCGGGCGGAGGTCGAGCGCGGCCAGGTGCTGGCCGCCACTGGCTCCATCAAGTCGAAGACCGAAGCCGAAGCCCAGGTTTACGTACTGAGCAAGAACGAGGGAGGCCGCCACACGCCCTTCTTCAACGGCTACAAGCCGCAGTTCTATATCCGCACGATGGACGTAACCGGCGAGATCAACCTGCCCGAAGGGGTGGAGATGGTGATGCCGGGGGACAACACGCAGATGCGCATCAAGCTGATCACGCCCATCGCGATGGAGGAGGGCCTGCGGTTCGCCATCCGCGAGGGCGGGCGCACCGTCGGCGCGGGGCGCGTCGTCAGCGTGACGCAATAGGAGGCGCGCGTGGCTAAGAAGCGCGGCGACGTGCGCGTGCTCATCAACCTGGCTTGCCCCGCCTGTCGGGAGCGGACGTACTGGACGGAGAAGAACCGTCGGAACGACCAGGGCCGGTTGGAGTTGAGCAAGTACTGCCCGCGCTGCCGCAAGCACACGCCGCACAGGGAGGTGCGCTAGCCGTGGCCCAATCGCGCGGCAACATCCGCGCCATGCTCGAGGAGGGCGGGGGCGGACGCAGACGGGGCTTCTTCGCCGCCGTCGGCGATGTGGTGACCGAGCTGTCCCGGGTCACCTGGCCGACGCGGGAAGAGGCGCTGCGGCTGACGGGCCTGGTGTTGGCGGTTGCCGCCGCGGCCGCCGTCTTCCTGGGCTTGTGGGACTTCGGTTTCGGGCAGGCCGTGGACCGGCTGCTGCTCTCCTAGGAACGACTATGACCGAACAAGCGCCCGCAACCATCCAACTCGCCCACTGGTACATCGTGCACACCTACTCGGGACAGGAAGACCGAGTGAAGAAGAACCTGGAACTGCGCATTGCGTCGCTGGACGCCCGCGACAAGATCTACCAGGTGGTCGTGCCCACCGAGGAAGAGATCGAGATCAAGGACGGCAAGCGCAAACACGTGCAGCGCAAGGTGTTCCCCGGCTACATCCTCGTGCAGATGAAGATGGACGACGACAGTTGGTTCGTCGTGCGCAACACGCCTGGGGTGACGGGGTTCGTCTCGTCGGAGGACGAGAAGGAGCGCCGCCCCAAGCCGGTGCCGCTGGAAGAGCGCGAGGTCGACGCCATCATGAAGCGTATGACGCAGGAGGCGCCCCGTGTCCGCGTCGGCCTCGTCCCCGGCCAGATGGTGCGCATATCCTCCGGGCCCTTCGCCGACTTCATGGGTTCGGTGGACATGGTCGATCAGGACAAGGGCAAGGTGCGCGTGCTGGTCTCCTTCTTCGGGAGGGAGACGCCGGTGGAGATCGACTTCCTTCAGGTGGAGAAGGTCTAAACGCATGGCGAGGAAAGTTCGCGCCGTGGTGACGCTGCAGCTGCCCGCCGGGTCGGCGACGCCGGCGCCGCCCGTCGGCCCGGCGCTGGGTCAGCACGGCATCAACATCATGGGGTTCGTGAAGGAGTACAACTCGCGCACGGCGGGGCAGGCCGGCTCCATCATCCCGGCCGAGATCACCGTCTTCGAAGACTCCTCCTTCACCTTCATCACCAAGACGCCGCCCGCGTCAGACCTCATCCGCAAGGCGGCGGGCATCCAGAAGGGCAGCGGCAGCGCGCGGACGGAGAAGGTGGGGGCGATCTCCCGCTCCGCCCTGCGCGAGATCGCGGAGGCGAAGCAGAAAGACCTGTCGGCGTCCACCATCGAGGCGGCGATGAAGACCATCGAAGGCGCCGCCCGCAGCATGGGCGTCGAAGTAGCGGACGACTGATTCTCCTGCCTCCGCCGCAAGGCCCGCTCCCAGCGGGCGGCGGCAAGGGGGCGGGCGTGGACGAGGCGCAATGGCAAAGCAAGGCAAGGCGTTCCGGGAAGCGGCGGGAGAGATCGAGAAGGGGCGAGCCTATCCGCCTATGGAGGCGGTGTCGCTCGCCAAGCGCACGACGCGCGCCAAGTTCGACGAGACGCTGGAGCTGCACGTGCGCACCAACGCCGACCCGCGCCACGCCGACCAGCAGCTGCGGGGTGTGACGGTGCTTCCGCACGGCGTCGGCAAGCCCGTGCGCGTGGCGGTGTTCGCCCAGGCCGACGCGGCCCGCGCGGCTGTGGAGGCGGGCGCCGAGGCGGTGGGCGCGGACGACCTGATCGAGCGAGTGGAGGGCGGCTTCACCTCCTTCGACGTCTCCATCGCGACGCCCGACATGATGGGCAAGATCGGCAAGCTGGGCCGCATCCTGGGGCGCAGAGGGCTGATGCCGAACCCGCGCACCGGCACCGTCGTCCAGCCCGGCGACGTGGGCGCCGCCGTAGCGGAGGCGAAGAAGGGACGCGTCGAGCTGCGCATGGACCGCTCCGCCATCATCCACGCGCCCATCGGCAAGGCCTCCTTCGAAGAGGAGCAGTTGGTGGACAACATGACCGCAATCGTGGACACCATCAACGCGCTGCGGCCTACCGCGGTCAAAGGGCCGTTCGTCAAAACCGCCTATCTGAGCTCCACGATGGGGCCGGGCGTCCAGATGGACGTGGCCCAGACGATGGCGCTGAAGGCGGACTAACGCCGAGCCGCCGCCGAGGGAGGTTGACGCGGACGCCCTGCGTGCCCGACAATCGAGATACGGACAACAAAGCGTTCCCGAAGACAGCGGGTCCCCGAAAGGACGGGGTTAAGCCGGGAAGGGCCCGCCGAGGCGACGCACAGGCCGCCGAAAGGCGGCGCTGCGCAACGGCCCGCGTCTTCCGGAGACGGCGGGCCTTCTTGATGCCCCGCGCCTCGACGCACGGGCGCGAAGCCCCGCGCAACAGTCAAGGAGCAGCGCGCTCGGCGCGCCGGAGATAGGGCGCTATGCCAACGGACGCAAAGCGGCGCACAACCGCCGAACTAGCCGAGGTCTTCACCAGGGCGACGGTGGCCATCGCCGCCGACTTCTCGGGGATGCCCGTCAATCAGATGACCCAGCTGCGCCGCAGGCTGAGGGAGAACGGCGCTGAGTTCCGCGTCGTTAAGAACCGCATCGCCCTCTTGGCCGCCGATCAGGCGGGGTCTGACCTCTATCCCCAACTGCTGGCGGGCGTGACGGGCATGGCCTTGGGCTACGGCGACCCGGTGTCGGTGGTTAAGGCGCTGGACGGCTACGTCCGCGAGACGCGCGCGCCGCTCAAGGTGCGCAACGCCATCGTGGACGGTCGGCTGTACTCGGCGGAGCAGACGGCCGCGCTGGCGGCGGTCCCGCCGCGCGAGGAGTTGCTGGCGCGGCTGTTGGGCCAGATGAACGCCCCCGTCGCGCGGCTCGCCGGCGCGCTCAACTCGACCATCGGCCAGCTCGCCGTCGTGCTCGCGCGGCGCGCCGAGCAACTCGAAGCCCCGGAGCCCGCGTAGCGCGCCCGGCTTTACCGCCATCGAACAGTCCCCGGCCCAGCCGGACGTGAACCGAGGAGGAGACCCAATGACCATCACCAAAGACGAGATGCTCGAGGCGATTAAGAGCATGTCCGTGCTCGACCTCAACGAGCTCGTGAAGGCGCTCGAGGCGGAGTTCGGCGTCAGCGCCGCCGCTCCCGTGGCGGTCGCCGCCGCTCCCGGCGCGGGCCCGGCCGAGGCTGCGGAGGAGGAGCAGAGCGAGTTCAACGTCGTCCTCCAGAGCTTCGGCTCCAACAAGATCGGCGTTATCAAGACCGTCCGCGAGCTCACCAACCTCGGCCTCAAGGAGGCGAAGGACCTGGTGGAGGCGGCGCCCGCCAACATCCGCGAGGCCATCGCCAAGGATGAGGCGGAGCAGGTGAAGGCGAAGCTGGAGGAGGCGGGAGCGACCGTCGCGCTGGCGTAGGGGCAGGCCGGGGGCGCGCGTCCCCCGCCCGCAGATGATAGCCTCCGTGCCGGCCTTCGCTCCCGCAGGCGTGGGCAGCAGCCGTTAGGGAGGGCGGGATGCTAGAGACGGGCATGTTCCCTCACAAGCAGCGCGTGTTCGCGCACGTCGACCGGAACGCGCAGGCGATTGCCCAGTTGGGCGACGCGCTCTACTACTTCGGCGAGCTGGGGATGCAGGAGCACCGCTCCGCCGGTCTGATGGCCGACATCCTCGAAGAGCACGGCTTCGAAGTAGCCAGGGGCGTCTCCGGCATGCCCACGGCGTTCGTGGCCTCCTACGGCTCGGGCGCGCCGGTCATCGCCGTCCATACGGAGTACGACGCGAACCCGGACAACTCGCAGACGCCGGGCGTCGCCGAGCACAGTCCCATCATCGAGGGGGCGCCCGGTCACTGCGAGGGGCACAACGTGAACGCGGCGGTGATGGTCGCGGCAGGCCTCGCGGTTAAGCGGGCTATGGAGGAGCACGGGGTAGGCGGCGCCCTCAAACTGTTCGGCTCGCCGGGCGAAGAGCAGATCATCAGCCGCCCCTACTTCGTGCGGGACGGCCTGTTCGACGACGTGGACCTGGCGTTCCACGACCACATCCACCGCGAGTTCAAGGCGGAGTACGGCATGATGCAGTACTCGGTCATCTCGGTGGAGTTCGTCTTCCGGGGCGAGACGGCGCACGGGGCGTATCCGTGGCGGGGCCGCGACGCGCTGGACGCGGTGATGATGATGGACGCGGCCATGGCGCAGTACCGGGGCCACATGGAGCCGACGATGCGGGCGGGCAGGGTGGTCACCGACGGAGGCGCCCAGCCCAACGTGATTCCCGCGCGCGCCAGCATCTGGTGGTATCTGCGCGGCGCGACCGCCCAGCAGGCGCGCTCGCTGCTCGACCGCGCCCGCGCTTGCGCGCAGGCGGCCGCGGCGGCGACGAACACCGAGGCGGAAGAGCATCTGCTCGCGGCGTCGTGGCCGGTGCGCGGCAATCGCACGATGGCGGAGGCAACGCAGCGCAACGTGGAGTTGGTGGGCGTGCCGGAGTGGAGCGCGGAGGAGCAGGAGTTCGCCCGGGCGCTCCAACGCAAAGCGGGGGTGGAGGCGGAGGGCCTCAAGACGGCGCCCGTGCCGCTGGACGGCCCAACGACGCAGAACCCCTCCGGCAACGACTGCGGCGACATCTCGTGGGTGACGCCGATGGTGCGCCTGTCCTTCCCTTCCAACGTTCCCAATATCGGCTACCACCATTGGGCGGCGGGCGCGGCGCTGGCGACCTCCATCGCGCACAAGGGGGCGGCGGCGGGCGCCAAGGCGCTGGCCGCCTCCGTGCTTGACTTCTTCCACTCTCCGGCGCTGGTGGACGAGGCGAAGCGCACGTTCAAGGAGGAGGTGGGCGCGACGGTGTACGAGCCGCTCATCCCGCTGCATCAGCGCCCGCCGATCGACCGCAACAAGGAGGCGATGGCTTACTGGCGTCCGCGCCAGGAGGCGCACTACCTCTCCGGGCGCCCCGTCTTCGTCTGATGATTCGGCCAAGCAGCGCCGCGCGTCGCGGACGCTGCCCCTACGCACGCCAAGGAGGCTACCGATGCCGTACGACATGGGCAACGTGAAGGGCGACCCCGTCCCCTGGTTCGAGCGCTCGCTGGACATCGCCGGGCGGCTCGTCGCCGGGGTGAGGGACGACCAGTGGGGCGACGCGACGCCGTGCACGGAGTGGAACGTGCGCGACCTCGTCCACCACCTGGTGGGCAACAACGTGTGGTACGCGGGCGTGATGCGGGGCGACGACGACAGCGACGGCCCGCCGCAGGACGACCTGCTGGGCGACGACCCGGCGGCGGCCTACGACGCTTCGATGGACGCCGCCAAAGAGGCGCTGCGGACGCCGGGCTGCATGGAGCGGGTGATGCCCTTCTGGGGCGGCGTGACGGGGCAGCTGTTCACCGCCGAGCACTTCATCGACTGCTTCGTACACGGGTGGGATTTGGCCAAGGCGACAGGACAGAACACCGCGCTGCCGCGCGACCTGGTGGAGGCGGCTTATGCGATCTTGGAGCCGGACAACGGCCAGCCGCCCATAGACGAGGTGTGGGACTTCGTGGACGTGGCGGAGCGCGCGGAGGACGACTTGCAGACAAGGCTGCTGGCGCGCGCGGGCCGAGTGGCGTAGCGCGCCCGCTCCTGAGGCTCGGCGGCGGTTCGCCCTTCGAGTTCCCTCAGGGCGAACGGGGAGGCGTGCCGGGCGAACGGGGGATGGGGCAAGGGCTGACATCCGCCCGCTGACAAGGGCGCAGGCGCGGGGGATGATGCGCTCATCCCGCCGCCGGAGCGCCCCTATGACCATCGCCGACCATCGCCTTCTCGACCCGGACTGCCGCCCGATGATCCGCGACCTGCCGGAGGGCGAGCGTCCTCGGGAGCGGCTGCGCTCGCGCGGCGCCTCCGCCCTGTCCAACGCGGAGTTGCTGGCGATCCTGATGCGGACGGGGAATTCGTCGGAGAGCGTGCTGGATATGGCGGCGCGCCTGCTGGCGCACTTCGGCGGCCTCGACCGCTTGGCCCGCGCCACCCACGGCGACCTCTGCGAATTTCACGGGTTCGGGGAGGCGAAGGCGGCGCAAGTGCTGGCCGCGGCGGAGCTGGGCAGGCGGCTCGCCGTGGCGCGCGGAGAGGAGCGGCCCTCCATCCACTCGCCGGAGGACGTGGCGGCGTTGCTCACGCCGGAGATGGGCGCGCTCGACCAGGAGCACCTGCGCGTGCTGTCCCTCGACACGAAGAACCGGGTCATGGCGAACGAGATGGTGTTCAAGGGTTCCGTGAACATGACCGGCGTGCGCGCGGCGGAGATATTCCGCACGGCGGTCAAGCAGAACTACCCCAGCATCATGGTCGTGCACAACCACCCCTCCGGCGACCCGGCGCCAAGCCCGCAGGACGTGGCGGTGACGCGCGGGCTGGTTCAGGCGGGGCGCGCGCTGGAGATCGAGGTGCTCGACCACGTGGTGGTGGCGCGGGACGGGTTCGTGAGCATGAAGGATAAGAGACTGGGGTTTGAGCGCTGACGGAACGCCTCGCGCTGAGAGCAAGGGGCGCTCGCGCGTCGAGGCTCCCGATCCCCGCTTTCGTGGAGACAGGCTCCGGAGAGGCTTGGGGTTGGAGGAAACACGGCGCGCTGCGGCGGTGGAACGGCGCTTCTCGCGTGATATGGTGCGAGCTTGCCTCAAGGGGCACGCTTCGCACTTCGAGGGAGATAAGCTTTGACCGAAGTCCTTGCTCGCATCAGCGCACGGAGGCCGTGGACGATCATCGCGGTTTGGGCGGTGATAGTGGTGGTCGCGCTCGGGCTGGTCGGGCAATTCCTCGACTCCGCCACGACGACCGCATTCAGCATCGGCGGCCGGTACGAGTCGTCGCGGGCGGCGGCGCTGCTGGAAGAGAAGCTGCAGCGGCAAGAGCGGGTGGCGGAGGTGGTGGCGGTGAGTTCGTCGTCGTTGACGGTGGATGACGCGGCGTTCCGGGCGAAGGTGGAGGCCGTCCACGCGGACATCATCTCGCTGGGGCCGGAGACGATAGAGGCGGGAGTCAGCGGCAGCCCGATATTCCACTACTACCAGGCGCTGGACGCGGCGCCGTTCATGACGAAGGAGCAGCTCGATCAGTTGCTGCCGATCCTCGCTTCCGCCGACGGCAGCACGGCGCTGATGCACTACACCCTCAAGGGCACGTTTGAGGAAGCGCTGACCAACGTTGAAGGCATCGTTCATAAGGTGGAGGAGGCGGACGCGGCGGACGGTTTCGCGGTGATGCAGTTCGGCGGCGCGAGCGTGGCCTACGAGAACAATGAGTTGGCGGCTCACGACCTGGAGCGAGGAGAACGCTTCGGCGTGCCGATGGCGCTGCTAGTGCTGCTGCTGCTCTTCGGCGCGGTCGTCGCCACGCTGCTCCCGTTGGGGCTGGCGATCATCTCCATCGTCGTGGCGTTGGCCGCGGTCGCGGTCATCGGGCAGCAGTTCCCGTTGGTCTTCTTCGTAACGCTGATGGTGGTGATGATTGGTCTGGCCGTGGGCATCGACTACTCGCTGCTGATCGTGTCGCGCTTCAAAGAGGAGATGGAGCACGGGCGTGCCCCAAGAGAGGCGGCGGTGAAGACGGGCGGAACGGCGGGGCGGACGGTGCTGTTCAGCGGGGCGACGGTAGTGGTCGCGCTGGTGGGGTTGCTGATCGTTCCGTCCTCCTTCTACCAGTCGCTGGCGCTGGGAGCCATCCTGGTGGTGCTGGCGTCGCTGGCTGCGACGCTGACGCTGCTGCCCGCCGTGCTTGCGTTGCTGGGGCGGAACGTGGACCGGCTGAGGGTTCCTCTATTGTCGAAGCTCTCGCTCAAGAGTCCGGAGGAGAGTGAGCACGGCTTCTGGGAGCGCATCACGCGGGTGGTGACGCGCCGGCCCGTGGTGAGCATCCTAGTCATCGCTATCCCGATGCTCATCCTCTCCTCCTTCTACTGGGACATGCGGACGGGCCTGAACGACGTGACCACCTTCCCCGAGAATTCGCGGACACGGATGGCGTTCGAGTTTATAGAGGAGAAGTTCTCCTTTGGGGAGGTCAGCCCGGCGGGCTTCATCAACCCGGCGGAGATCGTGATCGCGGGGAACATCGACGCGCCGGAGACACAGGCGGGGATCGAGCGGCTGAACCAGGCGCTGCTGGCGTCGCCGAAGTTCCCCGTGCCTGCGGTGCTGACGGTGAACGAGGCGCGAGACCTGGCGCTGCTCTCGCTGCCCTTCCCTGGCGATTCCAGCAGCAGGGCGGCGACGGCGGACATGGCGACGCTGCGGGAGGAGATCATCCCGGCGGCGTTCGAGGGCGTGGACGTAGAGGTGTACGTGGGGGGGTTGACGGCGGAGACGGCGGACTTCTACGGGATCGTGGACTTCTATACGCCGCTGGTGTTCCTGTTCGTGCTGGGGCTGAGCTTCATCATCTTGATGATGGTGTTCCGCTCGATCGTGATTCCCATCAAGGCGATCATCATGAACCTGCTGTCGGTGGGGACGGCCTACGGATTGCTGGTGCTGGTGTTTCAGAAGGGGATAGGGGCGGACCTGCTGGGGTTCGATAGGGCGGAGGTCATCGACGCGTGGCTGCCGTTGTTCCTGTTCACGATCCTGTTCGGCCTGTCGATGGACTATCACGTGTTCCTGCTGAGCCGCATCCGTGAGCGGTACGACGAGACGGGCGACAACAACGAGGCGGTGGCCTATGGGTTGCGTTCGACGGCGGAGCTCATCACCGGCGCGGCGCTCATCATGGTGGTGGTGTTCGGGGCGTTCGCGACGGGAGAGACGATCGTGAACCAGCTGATGGGGTTCGGGCTGGCGGTGGCGGTGCTGCTGGACGCGACGCTGGTGCGGTCGGTGCTGGTGCCGGCGAGCATGAACGTGCTGGGCAAGCGCAACTGGTATCTGCCGTCGTGGCTGAACTGGCTGCCCGACCTGCGTGTCGAAGCGCCGGAAGAAGGCCCTACCCCTCGCGAGGCTTGATGTTCGCCCCCTCCGACTACGCCGAAGAATCCTCGAAGTACTGAGGCGGTCGGCGCGGCGCCTCCGCTTTGCCTCGTGCAGCCGCGCTCTTCGTAGGGACAGGTTTCAAACCTGTCCCAGGGGCGGCCAGCCCCTCGACTGGGGCATGGGGGCATCCCCCACAAAAGGTTTTTATCTCTCGGGGGTGAGGGCGGGGATGACGGAGAAGAAGGTCGCCCCTATGACATCCGCCGATTGCGCGAACGGCGACCCCGTGAAACCCTTGCCCTATGAACGCCTGCGCCTTCATCCGGCTGTTCCCCTCCGGCCTTCTCCCGCGGCCCGGGGCGGCCCACCCTACTGTCGCAATGTGTTGCGCCGCCGTCCGCCGACGTAACACGATTGCCGTGCAGCTAGCGCCCCTCTGTCGCGTTTCCTCCCGACGCCCCCCGCGTAAATGTAACACTTTGCGACACTTTTTTACGGAAATCGCGGACGAGGCGGGCAGGCCGGACGAATCGAGGCGGAGGGCGGCCTTCGAGTTCCCTCAGGGCGAGCGAAGGAGAGCGTCCGAGCGAACGGGGCTAAGGGCGGGGCGGGGAGGTTTGCGGTAGGATGACGGCAGCGCGATAACGGAGGAGCAGCGAATGCCCGAAGTGAAAGAGCACAAGGCGGGGATGTTCTGGTGGGCGGACGTGATGACGACGGACGCGGCGGCGGCCAAGGCGTTCTACCAGGCGCTGTTCGGGTGGAACGCGACCGACATGCCGGCGGGCGAGGGCTTCTTCTACACGATGTTCGACAAGGACGGGAAGAACGTGTGCGCCTTGGCCGAGATGGGGCCGGACCTCCAACAGCAGGTCGGCCACGCCTTCTGGCAGGCGTACCTCGCCGTCGAGGACGTGGACGCGGCGGCGGCCAAGGTCGAGCAGCTGGGGGGCAAAGTGCTGATGCCGCCCTTCGACGTGCTCGACGCGGGGCGCATGGCGGCTATCCAAGACCCCACCGGCGCCGCCGTGAACCTGTGGCAGAAGCGCAACCACGGCGGGGCGGACATCATGTCCGAGCACGGCGCCCTCGCCTGGGACGAGCTCTACACGCCCGACCGCGACGCGGCGGCGCGCTTCTACACCGAGTTGACCGGCTGGCGCGTGGAGAAGAGCCCGATGGGCGACGGGACCTTCTACCACGTCTTCATGCTGGGCGACGAGGCCGCGGCCGGGATGCCGGAGATATCGCTCGACTGGGGCGAGATACCGCCGAACTGGTCGGTGTACTTCGCGGTGGACGATTGCGGTGCCATCGTGGCCGGGGCCAACAGCCTCGGCGGCAAGACGGTCGTCCCGCCCACCGATGTGCCGGAGATAGGACAATTCGCCTTCCTCCAGGATCCGCAAGGCGCCTACTTCGCCGTCATGAAATTCCTAGACGCTCCCGCCTAACGGCATGGCGGCGCAGCGCTCGACGCTCCGGCAGCGGTTGCCCTCGCCCGCCCTCGGCTCGGCATGGCTGGTCTACAGCGTGCTCATCGGACTGACCGCCCTCTACCTGGGCCTGGCCGCCGCGGCGGAGGGCAACGGTTTGGGGGCGCAACTGGTGCTGCTGACGGCGATTCAGTTGCCGGGGGCGGCGGGAGGCTGGGGCGTCGTGCGGGGCAGGGAGTGGGGACGCTCCGGCCTCATCGGCGCGTCGCTGCTGAACGTCATCGTCATACCCGTAGGCCCGCTCTTGAGCGGCTATACGCTGTGGGCGCTCCTGCGCACGCCGCCGCGCGCGCGAGACAAGCGCCCGCCGTCCGAGAT
>JAGWBE010000030.1 GCA_021296055.1 Dehalococcoidia bacterium
TCGTCGATGAGCGGCGGTATGGGGATGCCCGCGACGGCGAGCGCGCTGGCGTAGGTCGAGTGGGTGTGCATCACGGCGTCCACGTCGGGGCGCGCGCGGTAGACGGCGGCGTGGCACAGCAGCTCCGTCGAAGGGAGCGCGTCGCCGAGCACCGGTTCGCCGTCGTGCTCCACCACCACGACATCGTCGAGCGTCATAGTCGGGTAGGGGACGCCGCTGGCGGTGATGGCGATGAGGCCGCGCGCGCCGTCCGACACGCGGGCGCTCACGTTGCCGCTGGTCTCGACGACGAGGCCGTCGCGGTGCATCGCCTGCGCAGCGCGGAGCACCGCCTCGCGCTCGCCGCGCCATTCGTTCGCCGCGCCCGTGCGCTCGGCGCCTGCCCCGTTCCCGCTCATAGCGCCGCGAGGATAGCAGCAGCGGACGTGGCCGCGCCAACGGCGCAGCGGCGTAACCCGGCGCCTTGATTCACGTGGGGAGTGCAGAGGGGCAGCAGCCCTTCTGCTGGGGGAGTGGGGGCATCCCCCACAAAGGGTTTTTGTCTCTTGAGGGTGGGAGGCGGGGCAGTCCCCCGTAGGGGTGACCAGCTGGTCGCCTCCCTGCGCTTTCATACTTTCTTGAAACGGGCGCGCTAGCCTCGCGGCATCGATAGGCAAGGAGGAAGACCTATGCGGAAGTGGCTGTTGATTGGCGGCGTTCTCGCGGCGGCGCTGGCAATCGCGGGAATCCTCGGCGGCACGCTCCTAGCCCAACGCGCCAGCGTAACTACGGACGAGACCTATTTCCTCTTCGACGCAGGCCGCCTAGCCCAGTACGGCATCGTCAGCACGACGAAGGACGACGTGTACGCGCGGGCAGCGGCGAAGCTGGGCGTGGATGCCCAGGCGCTCGAAGACGCGCTGACCGAGGCATGGGGCGAGGTGCGCGCCGAGCGCGAGGCCGACGCGGAGCAGCGCCTCCGCGACCACCTCGACGCCCTCGTTGAGGACGGCAAGTTCACCCGCGAGGAGGCCGACGAGTGGCTCGACTGGCTACTTGCGCGGCCCGGTGACGGCGACAGTCTAGGCAAGCGTTGGGGCGGCTGGGGTCTCGACAAGGATTGGGATTGCGAGGTGGAGATCGAGAAGGACGACCGCGCCTTTGGCCTCTTCTGCGGCAAGGGCGGATGGGTTCATCCGCCGTTCGGCGGGAGGCCTGACCTGGACAAATGGCCGCCGGAGTGGGGCGAGCGATTTGGCGAGCGCGGCTGGGAGAAGCGCTTCTTCCACTTCGATGTCAAACCGGACGGCGCGCCCCTTCGCCAATAGGAAGAGGTTTCAAGCCTGTCCCTACACCGCGTAACGCCGGGTGGAGCCGCCGCCTCGCCCTTTCCTCCGCCGTTCCCGCCGGGAGCGCCAAGGGGCGGCAGCCCTTCGGCTGGGGCGCGGGGGTATCCCCCACAAAGGGTTTTTATCTCTTGGGGGTGGGGCGTTCGGGAGCGCCAGGCGCCGCTGGCCCCTACAATTCATCCGCCATCTCCTGAAGGCGGGCGCGGAGGCGCCGCCAGCGCGCGAACGATTCGCCGTAGGCGAGAACGCCGCGCACATCCGGCTCGGCTGTCTCGCCGCGCCGGGCTATCTCTCGCGCGGCGGACGCCCATTCGTCCGCAGGGCGCGACGCCGCGATGGCCGCCCCCGTCGCCGTGGCGAGCGGGCTATGCCGCCTCACAGGCGCGTTCAGCACGTCGGCCAACATCTGAGGGAAGAGGGCGCTGGCGGCCATGCCGCCTCCGAGCGCGATGGAGCGCGGCTCCGCGCCCGTTACCGACTGCGCCAACTCGATGCACTCGCGCATCGCGTAGGCCACGTTCTCGAAGGTGGCGCGGGCGACGTAGGCGGCGCGGACGGGGTTGTAGGTGATGGGAACGGGAGCGAGCAGGCCGCCCATCGTTACGCCGGGGCCGGACAGGTTCATCGCGTGGGGTCCCCAGAAGGCGGCGATCATATTGGATCCCGCGCGCGATTGGCTCACCAGCCGGTCGAGGCGGTCGCCGCCCGCGCGGGCGCCCAGCATGCGCCGCACCATCTCCAACGTGCCGCCCGTGTCTCCGGCGCTTGCCTCCACGTAGGCGCGCCCCGGCGAAAGGGACGGGCCCGTCCACGTCCGCCGCTGTGCGTCGAAGACGGGCGCCGGGGCGATCATCCGCACCGGGGCGCTCCAACCGGCGGCGATCCCGATATCGTTGAGCTGCGCCGCGCCCATCCCCAGCATCGCCGCGCCCGTGTCTGGCCCGGCGAGGTAGACGGGGGCGCCGCGCGGCAGCCCGGTCTTCGCCGCGGCGCCGGCGGCAACCGCCCCGATGGGCGCGCCCTCTTCGACGATGGGCGGCGGCAGACCGGAGTCTACCCCCAGGTCGTTCAATAGGCTGGCGGGAATCTCCCCTGCGCTCACGTCCAATAGCCCCGCCTCCGCCAGCTCTGCGGGGCCTGCGCCCATCTCGCCGGTGAGCAGATAGGCCGCCCAGCCGCCAAGCGTGGTCACGCGGGCGATGCGCTTGGAGAGGCGCGGATGATGGTTGCGCCACCACGCGAGCTTGGCGGGGACGAACAGAAAGGCGGGCGCGCGGCCCGTGGTGGCGTAGAGGCGCTCGCCGTGCGCCTCCTCCATAGCCGCGCCTTCGAACAGGGCGCGCAGGTCGGTGTTGGGCGCCAGGTAGAGCGCGCGCCCGTCCGCGTCGAGGAAGGCCGTCCCGCCCCGTTGCGCGGCAATGCCTACGGCGGCGACCTGCAATCCCCGCGCGCCTGGCTGCGCCAACGCCTCCGCGATGGCGCCGTGCACGCGCTCCGTCAGGTCGGCCTCCGCGAAACGGGCGGCCAGGGAGTCGGCGCCTTGGGGGCGGTGGACGCGGTAGACGCGCCTGGCGACTGCGGCCGCCTCCCACGGGCGCTCGACGGGGTGGATCGAGGCGCGCAGGCCGCTGCTGCCAAGGTCGAGGGCGAGGGCGTGCGAGCCTTTCATGGCTGGACCACCAACGCCACGGAGCCGCTCACGGAGACGCCGATGCCGACAAGCACGCGCCTATCGAACGTCTCGTAGTCGCGGTTAATCAACCAAGCGGCGACGACGTGCAGGAACGCGCCGCCGCGCAGCAAGGGGATGACGACGCTTACGGGCGCGGCGCTCAGCGCAAGGAAGCGGAACATATGCGCCGCGAAGACGGTGAGCGTGCCGACGGCGAACCATCCGCGCGCGCCGGGGTTCATCCCCGACAGCGAGGCGCGCACCCCGGGCAGCGCGAATCCCAACGCAAGCACGGCGGCCGCGCCCATGTAGGCGGTCAGCCCCGCGACGATCCCCAACCCCGAATCGCCCAGGGCGTAGCGCACGAGCACCGGGCTCACGCCGAACGCGAGCGCGTTGACCGTGCCGAAGGCGTAGCCCTCCGCCAGACGCACGGGGGGCGCGAGCGTTGCGGCGGCGGACGGGGCGGGCGCCGCCTGCGTGGCGCTGATGGCCGGGCCGGCCATGACCAGCGCTATCCCCATGGCCATGAGCAGGGTGACGGTCTCGCGGAGGAAGAGCACCGCAATCACCACCGAGACGAGCGTGGAAGCCTGAATCAGCGGTTGGGCGCGGGTCTGGCCCAGGGCGGCGTAGGCACGGAAGTTGCTGTAGCGCCCCAGCAGGAAATGGAGCACGCCGGACGCGGCGAGGATGATATAGGCGCGCAGTTCCAGCGCCTCCAGGCGGAACGCCTGCTGCGTGACGAGCGCGGCAAGCAGGAAGAGCGGCACGCCTCCGAGCACAGTTACGTATACGCCTTGGAGCGCGGAGCCGCCCAGCACGCCCCGGCGGAAGGTTGCGCCGTTAAGGCCGAAGAAGACGGCGGCGACGGCGGTGTAGGCGACGCCCAGCATTGCGGGCGATTCTACCCGCTCGGAAGCGGAGGCTAGCGCCTGCGGCGAGGCCAAACCTGGGGATTCGCTAGGCGCTTGGGGCGGCGGCCCGCCAGGAAGCGCCGCAGGTCGTCCACCGCCATCGCGGAGTGGCGCTCGATGGTCTCCTCCGTGGCGCCGCCGATATGGGGCGTGAGCAGCACGCGGTCAGGTAGGCGGCGCGCCGCGTCGAGCATCGGCGCGTTGGGCGGGATGGGGTGCGCCTCGTGCACATCGAGCGCCGCGCCCGCGATTGCGCCCCCCTCGATGGCCGCCGCAAGCGCCGCCATATCGACGACCGAGGGCGAGGAGACGTTGACCAGGTAGGCGCCGGGGCGCATAAGGCGCAAGGCGGCTGCATCGATCAACCCCGCCGTGCTCGCCGAATCGGGCGCATGGACGCTTACGAAGTCGGCCTCGCGCAGCAGCGTCTCCAGGTCGACGAGCGCGACGCGGCGCAGGCCGGGGGCGCCGGGCGTGAGGTAAGGGTCATAGGCGAGAACTCGCATGCCAACGCCGTGGGCGAGCGCGGCGGCGCGGCGCCCGATGGCGCCGTAGCCGACCAGCCCGAGTGTGGCTCCGGCCAGTTCGCGGCCCTGGAAGCGCGTGTACGGCTCGGTCGGGTCTTCCCATTGGCCGGAGGCGGCGTAGGCGCTTGCGGCGGGAACGCGGCGCGCCAAGGCCAGGATCAACGCGAGCACTAACTCCGCGACGGCCTGGGCGTTGCGCCCCGGCGTGTGGACGACGACGACGCCGTGCTCCGTTGCGGCGTCCACGTCCACGTGGTTGAGCGACGCGCGGCAGACGGCGGCGAACCGCAGCGGCGACGCCGCCTCGAATAGCTCCTCAAGCAGGAAGTCCGCCTCGACGATGAGGGCGCCGGCGGATTGCGAGGCGAGGCGCGCCCCCAGCTCTTCGGGGTCGTAGAGGCGCTGGGTTTGCGTCCACGGCTCGTAGGCGGCGGCGCCGACTTCGCGTAGGGCGGCTAGGCCGCCGTCGGAGAAGGGGGCTAATACGAGGCTGTTCATCGGGCGGCCACTATTATGGCGGCGGCGGCGTTGCCGCTGCGCACGGCGCCCTCCATCGTCGCAGGCCACCCGGTGTCCGTCCAATCCCCGGCGAGCAGGAGGTTAGGCAGCGGAGTGCGCGCGGGCAGGCGGTTGCCGGCGCCGCCGGGGAGGGAGCGAAATGTGGCGCGCTGCTCTTTGACGACGATAAAGCGTTGGATAGCGGCGTCGCGCGCCCGCGGCAACGCGCGCGCCAGTTCAGCGGTGAAGCGTTCGCGCAACTCCTCCTTCGACAGCGGCCACCATTCCCACGCGGCGCTCAGCGACACCGTTAGGTAGTCGCCGGGGCCAGGCAGCGCGGCGATGCGCGTCTTGTTGAACACGAATTGCAGCGGGCTGTCTACGAACGCCGCCCACTCGAAATCGGCGACGGGGCGGTCGTACCAGACGTGGAGGTTCACAATGGGCGAGTAGGCGTGCGTGCCCGCCGCGTCAAAAGGCGGCGCGGCGCGCAGGTCGTCGGGCAGGAGGGCGCTGAGCGCGTGGGGCGGCAGGGCCGAGACGCACCAGTCGGCGGTCAGCGCGCCGCCGTCGGCGAGCGCCACGCCCGTAACGGCGCCGTCCTCGACCAGGATGCGCCGCACCGTGCGTCCGAGCAGCACCTCGGCGCCGCGTTCGCGCAGCCGCCGCTCGATGGGGTCGCCCATCAGGTCGGAGAGGCCGGAGCGAGCGTAGCCGACGTCGGCGCCGTGAGCGTCGCACAGCAGGGCGGTCCGGAAGAGCATAAAGGCCATAGCAGCCGATATGTCGCGCGAGGCGTCGTTGAGGGCGGGCACGACAATCAAGTCCCAGAAGTTGGCGATTGCCCTGTCCGACTGGCCGTTGCGCCGGAGCCATTCTTCGAAGGAGACGGCGCGCAGTTCGGCGCGGCCCCAGTCGCGCTCGCGGCGGATGCGCAGCAGCGCAGGGACGGCGCGGAGCTTGTCGCGCAGGCTCAGATGGGGATAGCGCAGGAAGGAGGGCAGCAGGTGCAGCGGGGCGGGGAGGGGAGCGGCGGCCAGCCCGCCGTTGCGCCCCTCGGGGCTGCGCACCTCGACGCGCAGGCGCTTCTGGCGCGCGGCGCCGTCCAAGGCGCCCATAGGCGGTGCAGCAGCCCATGAAGACGTGCTGGCCGTTGTCAACCTGCACGCCCGTCTCGCGGTCTACGTAGGAGTAGGCGCGCCCGCCGAGATAGGGGCGGCGTTCGACCAGTGTTACGCGGTAGCCCGCATCGACGAGGCGCAAGGCCGCCGTCATGCCCGCAAGCCCGCCGCCGACGACTAGGACGCTGCCTAGCCCCGGTTGCGTCGAACCAGGAAGCTGGCTGCCCAAGTCTTGGCCATGATGCGGAGTTTCTCGGCGGAGGAAAGGCGGACGCGCTCGCTGAAGACGTCGAAGCCGCGTTCCTCGATATGGTCGAGCAGGCGGCGGTAGAGGGCGTGGAGAACAGCCGGGCAGGCGCGGGAACGCGGGGCGAGGTAAGAGACTAAGGGCTTGCTGGACTCGAAGTAGGCGCGAGCGCGCTCGGCTTGGAAGCGCATCAGCCCGGCGAACGCGTCGTTGACTTCACCGCCCGCCATCGCCTCTTCCGTGTAGCCGAAGCGCCGCAAGTCTTCCTGCGGCAGGTAGACGCGGCCCGCGTCGCGGTCTTCGCGCACGTCGCGGATGATGTTGGTGAGCTGCATGGCGAGGCCCAAGTCTACGGCAGTCTCGCGTGCGCGGGGGTCGGCGTAGCCGAATATCTCCACGCAGATGAGGCCGACGACGGACGCCACCAGGTAGCAGTAGGCGCGCAATTCCTCGAATGTCTCGTAGCGGCGCGGCGACAAGTCCATCTCCACGCCGTCGATAATCTGCTCGAAGAGGAGAGGGTCGATGGAGTAGGCGTCCGCCGCGTCGGTGAGCGCCGTCAGCACGGGCCCGCCGGGAGCGCCCTCGAACGCGCGGCGCAGGCTCGCGCGCAGTTCGCCTAGCTGCTCCGCTTTGGCCGCCGTTGACGCGGAGCCGTCGGCGATGTCGTCGGCGAGGCGGGCGAATGCGTAGGCGGCGTAGATGGCGCGGCGACGCGGCTTTGGGAGAGTGACGAAGGCGAAGTAGAAGTTCCGCGCCTCCCGCCTGGTCACGGCTTGGCAGTGGTCGTAGGCCGCCGCGATGGTTGGCGCTGACGCGCTCACGGCGCTCTCCGCAGCGCAAGGCGCGAGGCGGCGGACGCTAATAGCCATGCCTTGCGCCGCGCGCTCACGACGGGCCGCTCGGTCAGCACATCGTAGTTTTGGCGGCGTATGGCGGCGAGCACGCTGAGGCCGCCTTTGGTGAATAGCGCGATGTCCAACTTGAGGCGGCCCGGCAGGCGGTCGACGAGCGCGTAGCCCTCCTCGAACAGCGCTTGTGCGCGGTCAACCTCGAACGCCATCAGCCCTCGGAAGTTGTCGTTCACTGCTCCTGCGGCCAAGTCTTCCTCTGAGTAGCCGAAGCGGTCCATGTCCTCCAACGGCAAATAGATGCGGCCCATAGCGTAGTCGCGGCGCACGTCCTGCCAGAAGTTCGCCAATTGAAGCGCCGTGCAGGTGGCGTCGGAGAGGCGGTGGCTCTCTTCGCGGCGATCGCCTAGCAGGTAGAGCACCATCCTGCCGACGGGGTTGGCGGAGTGATCGCAGTAGCGGAGCAGGTCGGCGTAGGTCGGGAAACGCCCGCTGCCCTGATCGATGCGGTTCGCCTCGATGAGCTTGCGGAAGGGCGTTTCGGGGATATCAAAGCGGCGGACGGCGTCTTGAAGCGCGACGGCGATTGGGTGAGTAGGGTGCCCGTGGTACGCCTCGCTGAGCTCCGCCTCCCAATCGTCTAGCAGGGCAAGTCGGTCTCCTGGCGCCTCGTCGCCGAGGTCGTCCGTCCAGCGGCAGAAGGCATAAACGGCGAAGAAGTAGGGGCGCAGGCGGCGCGGGAGGAGGAGCGAGCCGACCGTGAAGTTCTCGTAATGGCTCTTGGCAAGGCGGCGGCAGTAGGAATACGCCTCCTCAAGGGCCGGCTGCGGAGTGGCGGCGCGGTGGGTCGCCACGGATGCTCCGCTAGGCGCTGATGCAGGTGATGAGAATCTCGCGCGGGCGAGGGCGGTAGGTGTCGAGTTCGATGAGGAAGATGCGCTGCCACGAGCCGAGCGGCACCTCGCCGTCGATGATGGGCAGCGTCTCGCTGGTGCTCATCAGCAGGTGCTGGCAGTGCGAGTGGCCGTTGGGGCACTCGTCCTCCGTCATGTTGACCGTGCGGATGTCGAAGTCGTTGTGGCGGTAGTAGGCGCCCGGGGGAGCCAGCCGCCGCAGGAAGTCGGACATGTCCTGGAGCAGCAGCGGCTCGTGCTCGTTGATCTTGATGGCCGCCGTCGTGTGCCGCGAGTAGACGCTCACGAGGCCGTCCTTCACGCCGGAGGAGCGGACGTGCTCCAACACGCGCTCAGTGATGTCTATGAATTCGGGCGCGCAGGTCGTCTCCACAACGATGCGCGCCGTCAACGCGCTGGTAGTCATCTCGCTAATCCTCCCTTTTCGCGGCTGTTTCCACCTAGCATGCCTATGTAGGTCGGCGCAACCCCCCGCAACCCCCAATTCGCAAGCGTCTTTTCATCGGTTTTTTCACGCGCTGCTCCGCCCGGGCGCCCGCCCGTTGGAGGAGGCGCGCGCGGGCTTGTGGCCGTTACTGCGCGTCTCGGGTCGGAAGCCGCCGCTGCGCGCATCCTCTTTCAGCGCGCGAGCATACCGCCCGAGCGCCCACAAGGGGAAGTAGTTGCAGTAGAGGTGGTAGTTGATCATAAAGGCAGCGCCCAACTCTTGTCCTTGCCAGTTCGGGTCGCCGACAGAGCGCAGTTCATCCGGACGGTTGCCGACGCCGTAGCCGGGAAAGCCGCAGGCGGTGAAGTGCGGCTCGTCCCACGTTCCGTCGCCACGCTGCGTGTTGATCAGGTATTCCACTCCGCGCCGGGCGACGCCGGTGTGCGCTCGCCCCGCGGCGATGAGGCCGATGAGCGCCCACGCCGTTTGCGACGCGGTGCTCTCGCCGCGCCCCTTCAGGGACGGGTCAACGTAGCTGGCGCACGACTCGCCCCAGCCGCCATCGGGGTTCTGGTGGTCGAGGAGCCAGTCGACGGCGCGGCGGACGTAGGGTTGGGACATATCCTCGCCGAGCGCCTCCAAGGCGGGCAACACGGCGCCCGCGCCGTAGACGTAGTTAACGCCCCAACGCCCGAACCACGAGCCGTCCGGCTCCTGCTCGCGCTTGACGTAGGCGAGTCCCCTGCGCACGGGTTTCGTGTTCTTGATGCCGAGGCGTCCGTACATCTCGAGGATGTGCGCGGTCACGTCCACGGTCGGCGGGTCAAGCACCTCGCCGAAGTCGCTGAAGGGCAGGCGGGCGAGCAACGGGGAGTCGTTGTCCTTGTCGAAGGCGGCCCAGCCGCCGTTGGCCGACTGCATCGCCTCGATCCATCGCAGAGCGCGGCCAACCACCGCGCGACGCGCCTGCTCCTCGAGGTCATTGCCGAAGCGGACGGCGTGCAGGTCCATCACCACGATGCTCGAATCGTCGATGTCGGGATAGGTCTCGTTGGCGAACTCGAACGCCCATCCACTGGGCTCGACGTCCCTCACCGAAACCGCCCAATCCCCCTTGCGGCGGATCTCGCGCTCCATCATCCACTTGCACGCGCGCTGAATCGCCGGGTGGTCGGGCGGCATGCCGGAGTCGAGCAGCCCCAAGACAGCCAGACAGGTGTCCCATACGGGCGACAGACACGCCTGAACGCGCATCGATTCGCCGTCCTCCGAACGCAAACTCCATTCCCTACGGAACCCTTCCAGGCCCTTCTTGACGGCGGGGTCGTCCAGCCCTGCGCCGAGCACGTTCAGCGCGATGAGCGAATAGACCCACGGCGGCTGGATGCCGCCCCATGAGCCGTCGGCCTCTTGGCGCTCGATGAGCCAGCGTTTGATGCGGCGCAGCGCGAGGCCGCGCAGGGGTTTCCAGGGCAAGCGCTCGTAGACGTGGAGCGCCTTGTCGCCGAGCCACAGCAGCGTCTCGATGCTCAGCGCATTCTCGGCGCGGCACGGCAACCAGTAGCGGATCTTTTTGCCTTTGGGCAGCAATTCGCCGATGCCTTTGGCGGCGGGGAGGCGCTTCACCGGGCGCTTGGCCAAGACGACGGTCAGCGGAACAATGGTCCCGCGCGCCCACGAAGACCAGCGGTAGATGTTGAAGGGCGCCCATGGGGGCAGGAGGATCATCTCGGGCGGCATCATCGGCGTGCCTTCCCAGGGCCATTGGCCGAACAAGGCGAGCCATATCTTGGTGAAGACGCGCGCCTTTGGCACGCCGCCTTTGGCGATGATGAACTCGCGGGCGCGCCGCATGGCGTCCTCGTTGGGCGAGCGGCCGGCCAACTTGAGGGCGAAGTAACACTCGATGGAGGTGCTGAGGTCGCCCGGCGCTCCGTAGTACATGCCCCACGAGCCGTCCTCGCGCTGACGGCGCAGGATGTCGTTGGCGATCAGGCGCACGCGCTCGGGTTCGTGGGAGCCGAGGAAGGCGAGCAGCATCACGTGCTCGGCCTCCATCGTAGCGTTGGACTCGAGCTCGCCCCACCAGTAACCGTCGGGGTGTTGGGTGCGCAGGAAGTAGTCCTGGGTCTTGCCCAGAGCCTCTTCGACGCGGAGGCTGACGCGCTGCTGCTCTCTTACTGCTCCATCCATAATGAATGAGCCGCCGCTCTCGCGCGAGCGGGGAGCATACTACCCGACCGCGCAAGCGGCAAGCGGGCTTCGCGCTCTTAGGCGCGCGGTTCTCTCCGCTTCGCCTGCGTCAGGTAGCCGTTTTCGGCGAACCACTGCGCCGCGCGGCGCAGCGCGTCCGCCACCGGAGACTGCGGCAAGCCCAACTCCCGCACTGCTTTCGACGGGTCGGCCCACATCGGCTTGCGCGCCATGCGCGCGGCTTCCAATGGGATGCGCGGCTCGCGGCGCAGCAAGGCTCCCTCGATGGCGCGGTCTGCGTAGGCCGCCGCCAGCGCCAAGCGGTAGGGGATGCGCCTGGGGGCGATGCGGCGGCCCGACGCCTCCGCCAACATCCGCAGCATCTGCGCCAGCGTGAGGTTGCCCTGGGCGTTGCCCAGCAGGTAGCGCTCGCCGATCCTGCCCTTCTCCCATGCCAGCAGATGTCCTTCCGCCACGTCCGCCACGTCGACGAGGTTCAGGCCCGTGTCGACCACTGCGGGCATAGCTCTGCGCAGGAAATCGACGATGATGCGCCCCGTCGGCGTGGGCTTGACGTCGCCGGGGCCGACGGGCGCGGACGGGTTGACGACGACGATAGGAGCGCCCGCCGCCGCCATGCTGAGGGCGACGCGCTCGGCCTCGAATTTGGTGCGCTTGTACGCGCCGATTAGTTCGTGCGGGGCGGCAGTCCGCGCCTCGGTGGCGGGAGCGCCGTCCGCCGCAAAGTGGAGCGTGGAGACGGTGCTTGTCTGGACAACGCGCTCCACGCCGGCTGCCAGCGCCGCCTCCAGCACGTTGCGCGTCCCGTCCACGTTGGCGCGCCACATCGCCTCGCCGTCGGGCGACCAGAAGGTGTAGAGCGCGGCGACATGGAACGCCGCGTCGCAACCGGCGACGGCGCGGTCGAGCGAAGCGCGGTCGCAGAGGTCGCCCTGGGCGAGCGTTAGGCGCGGATGCTCGAAGCGGAGCGCGCCGCCTGGGCGCACGAGGGCGGTGACCTCGTGACCGCGCTCCAGGAGCGCTCGCGCCACGTGGCCGCCGATGAATCCACTGGCGCCGGTGACGAAAGCGCGCATCAACGAGCCTCCGCGTGCGCGGCCAGAGCCGGAATCAGCGCGCGCACGCCACGCCGGAGCGCGCGGGCGGCCACCCGCGAGCGCCACGCCAGCATGGGCAGCCGGAGGATGAGCGGAGGGTCGGCGCGCAGGTTGCGCAGCGTGTGCCGCAGCTCCCCGCGTCCGCCGTCGGCCACGATGTCGGCGACGAACGGCGGCAGGGCGTGCTCCGCCGCGTCCAGCACGGCGCGCAGCGCGACGATGGGAACGCCGCGCTCCCGGGCGACGCACGCGAGGGCGTAGCCCTCCATATCGACGACGGCCGCGCCGGAGGCGGCGTGCGCGGCGTGCTTCGCTTCGGGCGTCAACAGCGGCTCGTCAACGGTGAGCAACACGCTGGAAGCCGCTGCGATTCCCGCGGCGCGCAAGGCGTCGACGGCAGGGTAGGGGTCAAGCGCGATGGGCGCCGCGCCCTCGCCAAGAGCGGCGTCGCAGAGCGCTAGGGCGCCGGTGGAGAGCCCAGGGCGCAGCCCCCCGGCGAACCCCAGGGAGAGCACGGCGGAGGGGCGCTCCGCGTCCAGCAGCGTCGCGAACGCAGGCGCCGCTTCGTGGCCGACGCCGACGGCGGCGGCGCGGCAAGCGCGGTCGGCGCAGGGGCGCAATCCGCCGAGCTCGCGCGTGGTGGGCGCAATGACAAGGAGGCGAACGGTCGCCGCCATGCCGCTAGCCTTGGCCCGCCTCGGCCGCCTTGCGGCGCTGGTAGGCCTCGTAGGAATTGCCCTTGGCCGTGTCTTTGCCGGTGAAGCGGATGTTGGAGATCTCCGCGTAGGGCATGCGGAAGGGGCCGCGCCCTTCCACGTCGAAGTAGTCCAGGAAGGGCCGCGCCGCGCGGGCGTCGCGGTTGGATACGTAAGCGGCGAGGTTGGCGCCGTCCGCGCGCTCGATGGTGACGTTGCCACGGTAGTCGAAGGCGAGGTCAACCACAGCGGGAATGTCCACGGGGCCGTCCTGCGACGGGTCCCAGCCTTCGAGGGAAGGTTCGTCCGCGCCGGGCGGGGCGTGCTCCGTAGACACGGCGGCGGGGCTAGAGCTTGCCGGTGAGGGTGGACGCCGCCGCCTGCTTGAAGCCGCGCCACGTGGCGAAGGTGGCGTGGACGGCGGTTGGTTCATGGCCGGAGTGCACCATGCAGTCGCGGCAGGCGGGGTTGCCGCTCTCGAATCCGTATTCTTCCCAGGGAGTCTGCTCCATCAGCTCTTGGAAGGTGGAGGCGTAGCCCTCTTGCAGCAGATAGCACGGTTTCTGCCATCCGAAGATGGTGTAGAGGGGGTTGCCCCAGGGCGTGCACTCGAAGTGCTCTTTGCCCATCAGGAAGCGTAGGAAGAGAGGGGATTGGTTGAAACGCCAACCCTTCTTCTTGTCGGAGAGGATGTCGGTGAACAGTTGGTTGGTCTTGGCGCGATGCAGGAAGTTCTCCTGGTCGGGCGCCTTGGCGTAGCTATAGCCGGGGGAGACCATCATGCCCTCGACGCCTACGCGCATCATCTCGTCGAAGAAGTCGCGGACGCGCAATGGGTCGGTGTTGTCGAACAGCGTCGTGTTCGTGGTGACGCGGAAGCCGCGCCGCAGCGCCTCCTCGATGGCCTCCACCGCCACGTCGTACACGCCGTCGCGGCAGACCGCCTCGTCGTGCTCCTCGCGCAGGCCGTCCATATGCACGCTGAACGACAGGTATTTACTGGGCGTAAACAGGCCTGCCTCCAGTTTCTGCTTGAGGAGGATGGCGTTGGTGCAGACGTAGACGTACTTCTTGCGCTCGACGAGGGCCTGCACCAATTCTGCGATGTGCGGGTAGAGGAGCGGCTCGCCGCCGGGGATGCTGACCACCGGGGCGCCGCACTCATCGACGGCGGCCATGGCCTGCTCCACGCTCATGTTCTTGCGCAGTATCTGAGCTGGGTACTGAATCTTGCCGCACCCGGCGCAGGCGAGGTTGCAGCGCAGCAACGGCTCCAGCATGAGCACCAGAGGGTAGCGCTTGCGACCGCGGAGGCGCTGTTTGACGACGTAGGAGGCGACCGTCCATGCCTGTGACGCAGGGACGCCCATCTACGCGAGCCTCGTTCCGCTGACCATAGCGACGGGCACTATACCCTACTTGTCCCGCTCGATGAAGTAGTCCGCCATCGCATGAACGTCCGCCTTGGCTTCCGCTCCGAGCGGCAAGCCCTCGATCGCCCGCACCGCCGCCGCGGCGTGCTCCGCCGCTGTGGACTGAACGAACTCGCGCGCGCCGAGGTCCGCCAGCATCTCCAAGACGCTTTCCACGTCACCGCCCGCCACCTCGTCGGCGGCGTAGGCGCTGCGCAGCCACTCGCGCTGCCGGGGGTCGGCCTGCTGAAACAGATGGACGATGGGCATGCTCTTCTTCTTGCGCCGGATGTCGGCGCCGACGGGCTTGCCCGTCGCGGCCGGGTCGCCCCAAACGCCCAGCAGGTCGTCGCGAATCTGGAAGGCAAGCCCCAGTTCGCGCCCGCACCTGCCGAACGCCGCCGCCGTCCTCAGGTCGCCCGTGGCGACCAGCGAGCCTATGTGCATGGCGCAGTCGATGAGCGCTCCCGTCTTGCGCGACACCATGTCCAGGTACTCGCCCGTCGTAACCTCGTCCGACTCCTCGAACGACAGGTCAAGGTACTGTCCCTCAATCATCTCCAGGTAGCGGGAGGTGAGGGCGGCAGCGGCAGCGGCAGCCGTTTCTGGTGGAGCGCCGACCTCCGAAAGCGCGAGTAACGTGCGGTCGGCGACGACGCGCATGGCGTTGCCGGCGGCCAACGCCGGATGCAGGCCGTACACCGTCCACGCCGTAGGGCGGCCGCGGCGGGTGGCGTCCTGGTCTTGGATATCGTCGTGCAGCAGGGAGAAGTTGTGGATGAGCTCCAACGCCGCGGCTGCGGGCAGCGCCTCGCGCCATTGGCCGCCCGCCATCTCGCACGACGCGAGCACGAGCACTGCCCGCAGCCCCTTGCCTGAGTCCTCGCTCGCCGGACGGCCTTCGCTGTCCTGCCAACCCAGGTGGTAGCGCAGGATGCCGAAGACATCGCCCTCGACGATAGGGACGGACGCCCGCATCCGCTCTCTTACGGCGGGGAGGTAGCGATCGACGAGGGTGGAGACGCGACGCTCGGAGGCGGCGGTCACAGTTCGCCGTGGAGACGCTTGAGCTCCGTCTCCATAGAGGTCATGCGCTCCTCGATGGGCCACTTGCCGAGCGCCACGACGATCAGCATGGCCAGGCTGACGAAGGGCACGGCCATGAATAGGCAGTACCACACCGGCCAACCGATGCGATAGAAGATGCGCCACCAGGCGAACATCCCGACCACGGAGGAGACGAAAGCCAGCAGCAGGATAAGGGGCATGTGTTGCTCCTTGGGGCGGGTCAGACGCCCCGGCCCAGCGCTTCGATGAGTTCGGCGGTGTGGAGAACGCCCAAGCGGAAGTAGTCGCGGCGGATATGTTCGTTGGGCGCGTGGATGCGGTTGCCGGGGTAGTCCACGCCGCACGACGCCACCGGCACGCGCAGGATCTCCTGCACGGGATACTGCGGCCCGGTGCCCGTCATGCTCGGCTGGAGGTACGGCTCGCTGCCGTAGACCGTCCGCGCCGTATCCGCCACCACCTTCACGAATGGATCGCCGATGGGCGTGCGCGCGGGGTGTTCGCTGGTCAGCACGCTGATGGACACGTCGCTGTAACCGTGCTCGTCCAGATGGCTGCGCAGGCTGGTCAGCACCTCTTGTGGATCTTGGTTGGGCACCAGGCGGAAGTCCATCTTCACGCGCGCCACGGCGGGCAGGATCGTCTTCGCGCCCTGTCCGGTGTAGCCCGCCACTACGCCGGCGACGTTCGCGGTGGGCTCCATGATCATCCGGCGGCGGAACTCGAACCCCGTCGCCTCGCCCAGGCTCATCTCCACGCCTAGGTCGCGGCGGAATTCGTCGTCCGTGTCGGGGAGGCGGCGCAGCGCGGCCAACTCTTCGTCCAGGGCGGGACGGATGCGGTCGTAGAAGCCGCGCAGCTTAATGCGCTCGCCCGCGTCCTTGAGCGACGCCAACGCCCAGATGAGGCGCCACGCAGGGTTGGGCACGGTGGGGGCGTAGGAGGAATGGGAGTCGCGCGAGGCTGCGCGGCACTCCAACTCAACGTAGAGCAGCCCCTTGACGCCCAGGGTGATGAGCGGACGCCCGTCCCAATTCACGCCGCCGCCTTCCCAGACGCACATATCGGACTTGAGGGCGTCGGCGTGCCGGGCGACGAAGTCGTGGAAACCGGGACTGCCGATCTCTTCGGCTCCCTCCAAGCAAAACTTAACGCGCAAAGGCAGGTCGCCCTTAGTGGCGCGCAGCGCTTTGATGGCCGCAAGGCGGGCAATGAAGGGGCCTTTGTCGTCCGATATGCCGCGCCCGTAGAGGCGGCCGTCCTTTTCGTAGGGCTCGAAGGGCGGCGAATCCCATTCATCTAGGGGATCGGGAGGCTGCACGTCATAGTGGTTGTAGAAGAGCAGCGTCTTGGGCGAATCGTGCCCTGAGTCGGCGAAGACGACGGGGTAGCCGGGGTCGGCGGTGGGCATGATCGCCGGCTCGAAGCCCGCGCCGCGCAGCTCCTCCGCCACCATCTCGGCGCACTCGAGGACGCCGACGCGCTGGGCGCTGATGCTCGGCTGCGCCGTGAGGCGCTTGAGGTCGTCAAGCGTCTCCTCGAGATGCGCGTCAACGTACTCCTGCGTGGCCTTGTCCATAGCGGAGTCTCCTGCTCGAATCTGGCTCGCCGCCGGGCCGCCCGCAATGGTAGGCAACCCTTTCCCCATGCGCAACGCCGCCCCGCGCGCCGTTGCCCTCGTTCTCGCCGTCTAGTTCTTCCCGAACCCCGGCTTCCACGATTTGCTCGGCGGCCTGCGCTTCATATAGTCGAGGATGTCGTGCAGCAACGAGCGCTCTTGCTCCAACCTCTCCTCCGTCGCTGCCTCCAGCAGGCGTTGCTGCTCGCCCTTATCGCCGGACAGGAAGTCGGCTAGGAAGAAGGACAACGCGGTGGGGTCGTCGGGCAGGCGGGCGGCGCGCATCCAGCCGCCCCGGCGAGCGGCGAGACCCTGGATGAGGCGGCTGCCCATATCTCGCACGTCGTCGACGAGGCTAGAGTCGGCGGTCGTCTCATCCGGCGAATCGTCGAGGAGCCGCGCCTCGGCGGAGAGGTACAGGTGGCTGTGGTCGTAGGACTCGACGCGGAAGCGCCGTTCGCCCGTGACAATCAGGCGCAACTGGTCGTCCGGCGTCTGGCGGAAGCTGGTGATGCGGGCGGTCGTGCCCATGTCGAAGGGAACGGCTCCGGAATCGCCCGCCTCTTGCCCCTCGCGCAGCAGCAGCACGCCGAACGGCTCGCCCGCGTCCATGCACTCGCGCGTCAGCTGGCGGTAGCGCTCCTCGAACACGACCAGCGGCAACTCCACGCCAGGAAAGAGCACGACCGCCTGGAGAGGAAAGAGGCGCAGCCACATAGGGGGATAGTACACGAGCGGACAGGGCAGGGGAGCAGCAGAGGGGGTCTACGCCACCGTCCACACGTGCGGATAGCGGACGAGCTTGCGGTCGGAAGTCACGAGCGAGACCTGGTGCACCCTGGCGGTGGCGACGATGATCTGATCGGCGGGATCACGATGGAATCCGCCAGGCAGGCCAGCCGATTCCATAGCGATATCGGGCGTCAGCTCCAAGATTGCGACGCCGGAGTATCCGAGCGCCAGGCGGAACCATTCGGGCAGCTCGACCGGCAATTCCAATCGTTCGTACTCGCAGAGCTTGGCAATCTCTAGTGGCCCGCCCGGCGGGATTCGAACCCACGACACCTGGTTCCGAAGACCAGTGCTCTGTTCCACTGAGCTACGGGCGGAGATTAGGCGCAGCGCCCACCGTTGGCGCGCCGCGAACTTCGGAAGGGTAGGGGATGGGGTGAGCGGAGGGAATTGAACCCTCGATCTCCAGGGCCACAACCTGGCGTCTTAACCCCTCGACCACGCCCACCACGCGCCGGTCATTATACCCCGGGCGCCCGCGAGGGGCAACGGCGCGGGCGTCTACCGCGCCGCGCCGTCAGCCGCCAGGTCCTGCGCCAGCTGCACCAGCGTGAGCACCGGCACGCCCGTCGCGCCCTTCACGACGTGGCCGCGGTCCTTGTCGCTCATATTGGTGCCGGCGATGTCTAGGTGCGCCCAGTCCGCGCCATCCGCGAACTCGGAGATGAACAGCGCCGCCGTGATGCTCCCCGCCGGACGGCCGCCCGTGTTCTTCACGTCGGCCCAATCGGAGTGGATGCGCTCCTTGTACTCCTCGTTGATGGGCAGTTGCCACATCTTCTCGCCCGCCTTGCGCGAGGCCGCCAGCACCGCGTCGACCAATTCCTGCGAGGATCCCATCACACCGGTGTTGACATTGCCCAGGGCGACCACCATGGCGCCGGTGAGCGTGGCAACATCCACGACGCGCCGCGCGCCCTTCTCCTTGATGGCGTAGGCGATGGCGTCCGCCAGAATCAGGCGTCCCTCCGCGTCGGTGTTGTCCACCTCGATGGTCTTGCCGTTCATCGCGCGCACGATGTCGCCGGGCCGCTGCGCCGTGCCGCTCGGCATATTCTCGACGGCGGGCACGACGCCCAGCACGTTGATGGCCGGGTTCAGCAGCGCTATGGCGCGCATCGCGCCGATGACGGACGCCCCGCCGGACATGTCGCCCTTCATCGCGCCCATATTCTCGGCGACCTTCAAAGAGATGCCGCCGGTGTCGAACGTCACCCCTTTGCCGACGATGGCCACGTTGTTGGCGGGGTTAACCGGGTCTCCCCGGTGCTCCAGTAGGATGAGGCGCGGCTCGTTGGCGCTGCCCTGCGCTACGCCCAACAACGCGCCCATCCCGTAGGAGAGCATCTCCTCCCGGCCCAGCGCCGTGTAGGAGAGGCTGGTCTCCTCCGCGACGGCTTGCGCGATCTCGGCCATGCGCGCGGGGTTGACCACGTTGGCCGGCTCGTTGGCCATGTCGCGCGCCAGCATCACGCTGTCGGCGAGCAGGCGCGCGTGGTCGACGCCCGCTTGCAGGTCGGCGAGATTGGCCGCGTCCTGCTCGACAATGGCGATGGACTCCACTTCCTTGCCCCCGTCGCCGTTGGCCGACTTGTAGGCCGTGAAACGGTAGAGACCGAGGATGGAGCCGAGCGTCGTCGCCTCCGCCGATTCGCGCGGCGATAGCCCGCCGCTGCCCGCGCCGTGGGCCAGTGTCGCGGCGTTAGCCGCGCCCACGCGCCGCAGGCAGCGGGCGGCGTTGGCGGCGGCGGCGCGGGCGGCGTGCGCGTTGAACCGCTCCTGCTTGCCGAGTCCCACTACGACCACGCGCTTGGCCGCGAGTCGTCCGAAAGTGTGAATGACCGTCGCCTCTCCGGCCTTGCCCATCGCCTCGCCGTCCGCGATGAGCGCGGAGATCGCGCCGTCCAGCGCCTTATCGACGGCGCCTGTGCCTCCTTCCGGGGACGTAACGCCCTCGAATAGGTTGACGACAATGGCGTCGGCACTGGTCTGAACGATGTCGGCTGCGGCGGCGCTGACGGTAACCATAGGGGCAACTCCTTTGGCGCGGATGACGCCGCGCAGTGTCGCACACCTGCGACGGAGCGCCTAGTCCTCCACCGGGTGTGCGGCGCAGGCGACCAGTCCCGGCCCCGTGTGCGCGCCGATGACGGGCGTGAACTCGCCCATGATGAGTTCCACCGGGCGCAGTTCGCGCTCTAGGTGCTCGGCAAGCATCGCGCCCGGCTCCGGGGCGCCGCCGTGGACGACGGCGAGGCGGCAGGGCGCGCCGTTCAGCCACTGCCGCACGAGCGCGGTCATCCGCGCGATGGCGCGGGCACGGCTGCGAGGCCGCCCGATCATGCCGACGCGCCCGGCGCTCAACTCCAGCAATGGCTTGACGCCCAGCAGGTTGCCCATCCACAGCGCCGCACGCGGGATGCGCCCGCCCTTCCACAGATAGTGCAGGGTCTCCAGATAGCCGAAGAAGCACACGCTTGCGGCGCACCGCTCCGCTGCCACAAGCACGCGGTCGGCGGACGCGCCCTCCGCCGCCAAGCGCGCAGCCTTTAGCGCCACCAGCCCCACCGCAGCGCCCGCCGTCCGCGTGTCGATGAGGTTCACCGTGAGGCCGGGCAGCTCTTCGCGCGCCTGAGCGATCCGCGGCGCTGAGGCTCGCCGAGACGGTCAGGCACACGACGTGGTTGGTCGTTTGGTGCGCGGAACGGAAGGCGTCGAGGAAGGCGCCGGGCTGCGGCGCCGACGTCGTCGGCAGGGGAGGGGGCCCCGCTTGCAGCGCGTAGAATCCGGCGGGAGACAGGTCTACGCCGTCGACGTACGTCCGTCCGGCGTGGTGAATGGCGAAGGGAACGATGCGCAACGGCAGCCCCGCCGTGACCTCGGCGGGAAGCGACGCCGTGCTGTCCGCGACGACGATAGGAACGTTGCGGTCGCTGGAGTTAGGGCGCAGCGGGGCGCCGCCCCCAGGGTAGGTTCGCCCGGTCGGTCGGGTCGAGCAGGATGGGGCTGAGCACCAGCGCCAGACTCAGCGCCGTCACGACGATGATGGTCGGCAAACCGAGCGCCGTGTGGTACTGCGTAACCGCCAGCACGACCAAAGGCGGCGTCGCCGCCAGCAAGATGAAGAGGCGCCGCGAACGCTTCCCCACGCTCATGAAGAGCGCGGTGAACGCGGCGAGCGCCACAAACACCGCCGCCGTCGCAGCGTCGGTCTCCAGCGCGCGCACTTGATCGGGAATCAGCACGCCGCCCTGCCAGTGCAGCAAGAACAACCACGCCGCCATGAACGGCACGGGCAGCGCCGCCAGCGAGCCCAGCAGCCAATCGTAGGAGATCGTGCGCCTCGCCACCGCGAACACTATCAACGCGCACAGCGGCGTCCACACCGCGACCACCAAGTAAACCGGGAGCGAGAGCGGCGCCTCCGCGCTCGTGAAGAACGTCCACGCGCCATAGCCAAGCGCCGCCATCGACAGGAGTAGCGTCAGCACGGGCAGGATCAGCGCGTAACCCAGCCAGGGCACGGCCCATTTCGGCAGTCCTCGGAGCCACGCGACCGCCACTGCGCCCAGCGTCACGACCAGGGCCACGGACACCCAGAACAATTCCACCCACAGATGGAAGCGGAAGAGGCCCGCGATGGCCAGGTGCGGGACCACAGCCAACACCATATCGCGCCCGCGCGCGATGGCGTGGACGGAGTAGAAGCTCTCGGCTATCTGCTTGGGGTTGCCGAAGTCGCGGATCGCCCGCTCCTCCGCCGCCTCGGGCGCCATCCCCTCGCTCTCCAACTCTTCGCGGCGCTCCGCGACGTGGCTGCTCACCTCGCTCATCACGGCCGAGCGGGTCTGCGGGTCTACGTGGAGCGACCCTTCCAACGTCTGCAAGTAGGTGCGTGCGTCGCCGGCCATAGCGCGGCTCGATCTCTAGCGCACAGGCTGCATGACCAAGTTGACCGCGGCGGAGAAGGTCTGCCATTCGCGGGACTTGGCGGCTAGGAACTTGCTCCCCGCCTCGGTCAGGGAGTAGTAGCGGCGCTGCTGCCCGTGCTCCGAGGGCGTCCACACGCCGCGAATCATGCCCGACTTCTCCAGCCGGTGCAGCGCGGGGTAGAGCGTCCCCTCGCGGAACTGGAAGTACCCGGACGACCTCCGGTCCATCTCCTTCACGATCTGATAGCCGTACATAGGCTCGTCGTTCAGGAGGGCCAAGAGCAGAGTCTCCGTGTTTCCCTTCAAGAGTTCCTTGTCGTACATGGCTGCTCCTCGATAGGCCAAACTAGCCTGCGCACACCGTAGCGCTACCGCCGGGGCGCGTCAAGCCTTTGGCGCCCGCGAAACGCTTCTCTGCCGCCTTGCCTCAGCGGCGACCCGTAACCTGTAGCCACGCCGCTCGATAGGAGAGCCCGCTGGCCGGGCCAGGAATCAAATGGCGATGACGTCGGTCGCAAGGCTTGTGCGGGTCGCCGTTAGGTCAGCGCTTCGGCGATGGCCAGACGCAGCAGCAGGATGAGGAAGAAGGCGGCCAGGACGGACAGGTCGATGCCGCTCGTTTGGGGCAGCACGCGGCGGATAGGCGCGACGATGATCTCCGTCAGCCCTACGATCGCCTCGTAGAAGCGCATAAAGACATCGTTGCGCACACCCGCGACGACGACCCACGATAGGATGGCGCGGATGATGAGCGCGATCCAGATGATGTCGAGCAGGCGCAGGAGCAACACCAGCAACGAATCCACTACGTCTTGCCTCCCAACTCCAGCGCGCGGCGGTGCGCCGCCCGCACCGCGTCGTCCATCAGCCCCCCGAACCCTCTCGCCTCGAGCACGGCCAGCGCCGCCTCCGTCGTGCCGCCCTTGGACGTAACCATCTCGCGCAGCCTAGCAGGCGTCTCGGGCGCCTGCGCGGCCAATTGCGCCGCGCCCAGCACCGTCCGCACCGCCAGCCGTTCCGCGTCCGCCGCGCCGAAGCCAAGCCCTTGCGCCGAGTCCACCAGCGCCTCCACGAAGCGGAACAGGTAGGCGGGGCCGCTGCCCGACACCGCCGTCGCCTTGTCCACCATCGACTCGTCGTCCGTGTACAAATGCTCGCCCAGAGCGCTGAGCAGTTCGGCGGCGCGGGCGCGGGCGTGTTCTCCGGCAGCGGGCGCGGCGCTCCATACGCTGAACCCCGCGCCGATGCGGGCGGGAGTGTTCGGCATGGCGCGGATCACCGGCGCGTGGCTCAGGCCGTCGGCGATAGCGGTGATGGGCACGCCCGCCATGATTGAGAGCACGGTTTGCGCAGGGGCGAGCCGCCCACGCAGGTCGGCGGCGACTTCGCCGAATGATTGAGGCTTGACGGCCAGCACGACGAGCTCGGCGCCCTCGATCGCCGCCGCGTTGTCCACCGTGACCGCTACGCCGTAGGTCTCGCGCAGGTGGGCGCGCCGCTCTTGCAGCGGCTCCGCGACACAGACACTCGGCGCAGCGAGGCTGCCGCGGGAGAGGGCGCGGTTCACCATCGCCTCCGCCATCACGCCGCCGCCGATGAAGGCGGCGCGGCCTGGACCGCCCGCGCTCACCTAGACGACCTCGACGCCTTGGCCGGCGGCGGCGCGCGCGGCCACTCGTATGGCGCTGATCATGCTCCGGGGGTCCGCCACGCCTTTGCCGGCGATGTCGAACGCCGTGCCGTGATCGACCGACGTGCGTAGGAAGGGCAACCCTAGGTTCACTGTTACGCTGTCCTCCCACCCGTGCACCTTGACGGCGACATGGCCCTGGTCGTGGTACATCGCCAGCACTACGTCGTAGCGCCCGTCGATGGCCTGTGTGAACACGCTGTCCGCCGGCACGGGGCCGATGGCGTCGACGCCCTCCCGCCGCGCGTCCTCCACCGCCGGTGCGATGTGTTCGATCTCCTCTCCGCCCAGCAGGCCGCCCTCGCCGCCATGAGGGTTGAGGGCGGCGACGCCGATGCGGGGAAAAGGTTGGCCGTGCGCGGCGAAGAACTCGTGGGTGAGCCGCAGCTTGGCCAGGACGTTCTCGCGCGTCACATAATCGCAAGCGACGCGCAATGAGCGATGGGTGGTGAGGTGAACGGCGCGCAGGCCGCGCGTGAGCAGCATTGTCGCCACCTGGGGCGCCCCGGTAAGGGACTGGAATATCTCCATATGGCCAATGTCCTCGTAGCCCGCCAGGTGCGCCGCCTCCTTGTTGATGGGCGCGGTTACGATGGCGTCCACGCTCTCCTCCAACGCCAGCCGCGCCGCCGCCAACACCCACTCGATGGACGCGCCGCCCGCCTCGGAGGAGAGCGCCCCCATCGGCAGGGAGGCGAGGCCGGGCGACGCGGTTGGCTCGACCATAGGAACGGCGCCGGGGCCGACGGCGTCGGCAGGGCCGGCCACGGGCTGGGCGCGCAAGGCAGAGCCGGTGAGCGCCAGGGCGCGGTCGAGCACGGAAGCGCTGCCGACGGCGACGAGGCGGGCAAGGGCGCGCGTTTCGTCGTCGGCGAAGGCCTTGGCGACGACTTCCGGGCCGATGCCCGTCGGGTCGCCCAGGGTGACGGCAATGCTGGGTTTAGCGTTCACGGCGGGGGCAGTATAGCCGCCGAGAGCGATAGCCGTTGCCCTTTCATCGCCGTTCTCGCCGTCCCTTATCGTCATGCTCTCTCTCCGCCTTTGGAGACCTTTGCGTGATCTGGTGCCTCTTCACGCAAGGAGTGCCGAGGGGGGCCAGCCCCACGGCTGGGGGCGTGGGGGTATCCCCCACAAAGGGTTTTTCTTTTCTTGGGGTGGGGGAGGGGAGACGGAGTAGTTACGCAAAGGTCTCCCTTTGCGGGGGTCTCGACGCTTGGCGCCTCGTTTCGCGTGCAAAAAGGTGGGCCCCGAGGCCGAAGCCTTCGGGGCCCGGTGGCCCACTCCCGTGGCGCGGCGAGAGGGGCCTGCGGAGGAGGGAACGAGGGACATCCTTGGGGAAAGAGATGCCCCGGGAGCCCGGCGCGTAGGCCGGGACGTTGTAATCGTGGAGTGCGGTTGCGCGGAGTTCGCGCGGTCAACCGGTTCAGGCGCTTATGGCCTGAACGGGCATTGCTACGCGCAGCGGTTCCAGCCGCAGGCGGGGCAAGCGGCGCAACCTTCTTGGCGGACGACCGGCCCGTTGCAGTCGGGGCAGCGCGGGTACGCAAGCGTCTCGGCGCCCATAGGGAGCGCCGTCTGCGCCGCGTAGGCTTGGCGGAGGCGCTGCTCCTCCTCCGTGCCGCCTTCCAGCGCGTGGAGGGCGAGCGCTTGGGCTACGGCGTCGGGCGCGGAGGTGATGAGCCTACCGCTGTCCCATACCGGTTCGCTGGTGATGCCGCGCAACTGCTCGACAATCTCGACCGCCGGAATCCCCGACCTGAGGGCGAGCGACGCCAGACGGGAGATCGCCTCCAGATGCGCCTGATCGGCGCCGCCGGCCTTGCCGACGGTGGTGAATACTTCGAAAGGCAGGCCGTCGTCGTCGAAGTTGACGGTGACGTAGGCGTTGCCGTGCGCGGTGCGCATGCGCTCGGTTACGCCACGAATCGTCTTGGGGCGCTCGCGCGTTTTGCGCTGCGGTTTGGTTCGGCGCCCTGGGTCGGCGCCCACCTCCAGCACCTGCGCCGCCTTGGAGCCGTCACGGTAGACGGTGATGCCTGTGCAGCCGAGCCGGTAGGCCAGGCGGTACGCCTCCTCCACGTCCTCCCGCATCGCGCCGTTGGGCATATTCACCGTCTTGGACACCGCCAAATCGGTGTGGCGCTGGAACGCCGCCTGCATCCGCACATGCGTGTCATAGGGCATCTCCATCGCCGTTGCGAAGAGCGCCTTCACGTCGTCCGGCACGCCGGACGCTCCCTGCACCGAGCCGGTGCGCGCGACTTCGTCCGCCAGCTGCGTGTTCCAGAATCCACGCTCCTTGGCGACCGCCTCGAAGCGTGGGTTCACCTCGGTAAGGCGCTGGCCGTCCAGCACGTTCTTGACGAACGCGAGAGCGAAGAGCGGCTCGATGCCGGAAGAGCATCCCGCGATGGCGCTGATGCTGCCGGTGGGGGCGATGCAGGTGCGAGTTGCGTTGCGGTAACCGTCGCCTCGGGAGCCTGGATAGGCGCCGCGGTCCGAGGCTAGGTCGGCGGAGGCTTGGGATGCCGCGCGATTGATGCGCGCCATCACCCGTTCCGCCAGCTCGACCGCGCGCGGGTCGGCGTAGGGGATGCCGAGCGCTATGAGCGCGTCGTGCCAGCCCATCACGCCGAGGCCGATCTTTCGCGTTTGCTCCACCGCCTCGGCAACCTCCGGCGTGGGGAAGCGGTTCGCCGTAACCACATCGTCGAGGAAGCGCACGGCCAGCCGCGCCGCCGCGTCTAGGGCGCGCTCGTCGAGGCAGGGTTCGGCGCCGCCGGTCACGAACGCCGCGAGGTTCAGCGAGCCGAGGTTGCAGGCCTCGTAGGGAAGCAGAGGCACTTCGCCGCAGGGGTTGGTGCTCTCGAGGCGGCCCAGGTGCGGCGTGGGGTTGCGGCGGTTGGCCTGGTCGATGAAGTAGAGGCCGGGGTCGCCGGTGCTCCACGCCGCGTCCACAATCTCACGCCACAACTCCGTAGCGGGGAGCGTCTGCGTTACGGCGCCGCTGTGCGGATCGATGAGTTCCCATGCCTCACCGCGCTCGACCGCGTCCATAAAGGCGTCGGTCACGGCGACCGAGATATTGAAGTTCTCCGCCGCGCCCAACTGTCCCTTCATTCGAATGAAGTCCAAGACTTCGGGGTGCGATACGGGCAGGATGCCCATGTTGGCGCCATGGCGCTTGCCTCCCTGCGTGATCATCGCGGAGAGGTTGGAGAGCATCGTCAGCACAGCCACCGCGCCGCACGCCTTACCGTGGGTGGTGGAGATGGGGCTGCCTTTGGCGCGCAGACTCCCGAAGGAGTAGCCGACACCTCCGCCGAACTTCTGGATCATCGCAGAGGAAGCCGCCGCCGCCATAATCGAGTCCATGCTGTCCTGAATGGGAAGCACGAAGCAGGCGGAGAGGGTGCCCTGGCCCGTTCCCGCGTTGAAGAGGGTAGGGGAGTTGGGCAGGAAGCGCCCCGACGCCATCAGGTCGTAGAACAGGTCGGCCCACGCGCCCGGCTCGGGCTCCGCCGCCGCGACTGCCTCGGCGACGCGCCTGTACAGGTGCTCGGGAGTCTCGCCCTTCTGTAGGTAGCGCGCCTCCAGCACCGACATCGCGTTGGGAGAGAGTTGCGGCGTGGTCATTGCTTGGCGTCCGCCGCGCCGTTGGCGCCGGACAGGGCGCGGGCGCTCCGGTTCGGCAGCGCGACGCTGGGCCTCCTGCCGCGCCTGGCTCGGGGTCTGGGTGGCGCAGCCGATTCGTTCGGAATCAGCGTCAACTGCTCGTTCGCGTCGGTGTCGACGGCGGCCTGCTCGGGCGACTCGATGGCCTGTATCTCGCGCATGAAGGCGCCGAGGTCGGCGAAGTCACGGTAGACGCTGGCGTACCGAATGTAGGCCACCGGATCGAGAGAGCGCAAGCGCTCAATGGCAATCTCGCCCACCCGCGCCGCCTTAACCTCCGCGCGCCCGATGCGCCGCAGGTCCTCCTCGATCTCTTCGACAAGGCGGTCGAGCACACCGGTGGGGAGAGGGCGCTTCACGCAGGCGAGGCGGACACTGCGGAGGAGCTTGTCGCGATCGAACTCCTCGCGCCGTCCGTCGCGCTTCTCGATGATGAGCGTCGTCTGCTGGACACGCTCGTAGGTGGTGAAGCGCGCGCCGCAGTCGGCGCACTCCCGCCGCCGGCGCGTCTCGGCGCCGGTGTCGCGCGAGTCGGTCACACGGGAGTCCGCGTGGCCGCAGTTGGGGCACAGCATGACAACCTCGAGGGCGGCCCCCGCGGAGTACCCGCGGG
>JAGWBE010000031.1:0-2854 GCA_021296055.1 Dehalococcoidia bacterium
CATGGCGATGCCCAGGTTCTCCTTGACCTTCTCCTGGCCGACGTACTCCTGGAGGCGGTTGGGGCGCAGGCCGCTCTCGACGGCGTCGTCCCCTTGGGCGCTGCCTGCGACGAGGCGCTCGGTCATAGCGAGCGCCATTCTAGGGCACGGCGGGCGGGCGTGGGGCGGCGCGGCGCACTAGGCGTCCGCGTCCGTACCCGCATCGGCGGGCACGTCGCGCGCTGAGCGCCGCCCTGCATAGGCCAGGCCTCCCCCGGCGGCTATCGCCGCCAGGCCCGCCGCCAAGACGACGGCGCCCTGTACGCGCAGCGGGCCGACGGCGGCGCGGACAGTCTCGTTGAGCGCCTCCTCCGCCTTAGCCTCAATCGCCTGGTTGAGGTCGAGCCGCCTTATCGCTTCGCCGCCGAGATCGGGCGCTAGCCCAGCGCCGATCTGCGCTGAGGCGATGACGAGCAGACCGGCGATGGCGAGCGCCGCGCCCGCCCAGATGAGCCTGTCCGGCCAGCCGCGCCCGCCTACGAATCCCGCGGCGAGCAGCAGCAGGAGCGCGGCGGCGATGAGGAAGAGAGGCAGCGCCGTCATCGTGCGGAGGGCGGCGCGCATGCTCTCCACGCTCTCCGCGCCAACCGCCTCGCGCAAGTCAGCGTCGTCGAAGCGGACGCCGTCCCGGAACCAGCCGCGCACGGAGTCGAGGTCGCCAGGAGCGTCGGAGCCGACCTGGTCGGCCAAGAGAGTGCGGAGGTCCTGGTTCGTGAAGGCGTAGCCGTCGCGGAGGTAGCCGCGCGCGGAGTCGAGGGCGGGGTCGTCGGCTGCGGCGCCGAGCAGGTCGCTCTTGGTCAGAGTGACGGAAGGGGACACCGCGCCGATCAGCGCATCCGAAGCCTCGCGGACGGGATCGAAGCGGGTCAAGGCTTTGGCCTGTCCATGGCCGATCAGCGGCGGGCGGCAATCGGGGGCCGTGCTGAATGAGAACGTGGGCACGGGCGCGCTGATGGGACACACGGGCAGTTGATCGTAGAAGGCGCGGAACTTGGCGTCAGCCAGGCCGCCGAACGTCTCGGCGGCCACGTCCACGCCACCCTGCGTGGGGATCGAAACGGTTAGGTCGTCCGAGCGACCGGTGACGTAGTCGGCAGTGGCGCCGGCTGACGCGGCTACGGCGGCTTCCGCCCACGGCGAGGCGAGAATGGCCCGCGCCGCCTCCGCCGCGTCCTCGCTGCTGAACCGCAAGCCCCAGGGCAGCACGTCCTGTTCAACGACGACGGCCTCGATGAAGGAGCCTGCGGTCTCCTCCAAGAACCCGCCCTGTGCTTTCTCTATGATCCAGCGGGCGAAGACGGCTTGGGCCGCGTCCGCCCGCTCCTGTAGAGGGATAAGGACGGAGAAGGACTCAGCGCGGCCCGTCAGGTAGGGCGCGGCATGGTCGAAGGCGGCGAAGAGTTGCTCGTCGAACCAGCCGCGCGGGACGACCTCCCGCAGCCCCTCGACAATCTCTTCGTTCGTAGGCGCTAGACCGAAAGGGAGATCGTCGAAGTAGGTCTCGGCGGCGCGCCGGACCTCCGGCTCGACGACCTCGGCGAACAGGGAGTCGTAGAGGCCGCTCTCATCTATGGCGCCGCGCGCGACATCCACGGCGGCGTCGGCCCGCTCCTCCACTGGCACATGGACGGAGAAGGAGTCGGCGCGCCCGGCGAGGTAGGGCAGCGTTTCGTTGACGGCCTGGCCGACCGCCGCTCGGAGAAATTCGGGCGGGAAGACCTGTCGCACCCAGTCGATGACCTGCTCGTTGGAGAGCGCGAGCCCGGCCAGGCGCTGCGCCTCCAGGTCGATGCCCGACTCCTCCAACAAGGCGGGCAGCGCCGCGTCGTAGACGAATTCGTAGGCGTCAATCCGGTCGAGCGTCTCGGTGTAGGCGGCGGGGTCGAGGAGGGCCGCGTTGACGCGCAGCAGCGCCAGCGCGCCGGTCAGCGTGAGGGCGAAGACGGGGATGAGGAGGAGAGCCGCTGTTCTGCGCAGAGCGATGGACATAGGTTCGGCAACCTCGCTTGCGGCCGGGCGCTAGCCTGGCGGAGGCACGATAGCAGCTGGGCGGACGGCGCGGAGAATCCGGCGGCATGGGTATTGACAGGCAAGTTTATTCGTGTATGATTTCTCAATATGTTCGTTCATACTAATTATTCAGTATGCTTGAACATATCATTGATAGGCACGTATCCGCCGAGGCGGAGCATGGGACGCGCTCCCGCAAGCGTGGAGGAGACGATAGATGAAGGACATGACCCGAATCATCAGGCTGGCCGCCGCTGCGGCCATGTTGACGGCGCTGGCCGCCTGCGGCGGCGAAGCCAATCCCACCGCGACGCCGCGGCCCGCCGCCGCGACGGCCACGCCGACCGCGGCGCCCCTCCCGGCGGCGCCCGCCCCGCAGGCGGCGGCACCCCCTAGGCGGACCGCAACGCCCAGGCCGGCGGCGACATCTACACCCACGCCCACGGCTACGCCCGCCCCGACAGCGACGCCTACGCCGTCGGGCCCGATGCTCCCCGCGACGGTGACGGACGTGAACGGCGAGGAGGTCGTGGTTGAGGACGTGAGCCGCATCGTGGCGCTCAACGGCGACATCGCCGAGGTCATCTTCGCGTTCGGCCTCGGCGCGAACGTAGTGGCGGTGGACACGAGCGCCACCTATCCCGTCGAGGCGGCGGCGTTGCCGAAGATCGGCTACCAGCGGCGGCTGAGCGCCGAGGGCATCCTGTCTATGGCGCCCACCCTCGTCATCGGCAACGAGAACGCCGGGCCGCCCGAGGTGCTCGAACAGGTGCGCTCCACGGGCGTGCCGGTGGTGATCCTGGAG